>NZ_JBQCWY010000139.1:0-6644 GCF_051956955.1 Neisseria sp. P0021.S005
AAAAAGGCGTGCGCGTTCCCGGCGGTTTTGCAACCACAGCCGAAGCTTATCGTGCTTTCCTGGCTCACAATGGTCTGAGCGAGCGTATTTCCGAAGCCCTGAAACAACTGGATGTTGAAGACGTTGCTGAATTGGCACGCGTGGGTAAAGAAATCCGTCAATGGATTTTGGATACCCCGTTCCCTGAGCAACTGGATGCTGAAATCGAAACAGCTTGGAACAAAATGGTTGCCGATGCCGGCGGTGCGGACATCTCCGTTGCCGTACGTTCTTCTGCAACAGCAGAAGACTTGCCGGACGCTTCTTTCGCCGGCCAACAAGAAACCTTCCTGAATATTAATGGTTTGGATAACGTTAAAGAAGCGATGCACCATGTATTCGCTTCCCTGTACAACGACCGTGCCATTTCTTACCGTGTCCACAAAGGCTTCGAACACGACATCGTTGCCCTTTCTGCCGGCGTACAACGCATGGTGCGCTCTGACAGCGGTGCCTCCGGTGTGATGTTCACCATCGATACCGAATCCGGTTACGACCAAGTCGTTTTCGTTACCTCTTCTTACGGCCTGGGCGAAAACGTCGTACAAGGCGCGGTAAACCCTGACGAATTCTATGTATTCAAACCTACTTTGAAAGCAGGCAAACCGGCTATCCTGCGCAAAACCATGGGTTCGAAACAAATCAAAATGATTTTTACCGACAAAGCCGAAGCCGGTAAATCTGTAACCAACGTTGATGTACCTGCAGAAGACCGTCAACGCTTCTCCATTACCGACGCCGAAGTAACCGAGTTGGCTCATTACGCGCTGACCATCGAAAAACACTACGGCCGCCCAATGGACATCGAATGGGGGCGCGATGGTTTGGATGGCAAACTCTACATCCTGCAAGCACGCCCTGAAACTGTAAAATCTCAAGAAGACGGCAGCCGCAACCTGCGCCGCTTCTCTATCAACGGCGAAAAAGTTGTCTTGTGCGAAGGCCGAGCTATCGGTCAAAAAGTTGGCCAAGGTAAAGTTCGCTTGGTGAAAGATGCTTCAGAGATGGATTCCGTTGAAGCAGGCGACGTACTCGTTACCGACATGACCGACCCGGATTGGGAACCGGTAATGAAACGTGCTTCTGCCATTGTTACCAACCGTGGTGGCCGTACCTGCCACGCAGCGATTATCGCGCGTGAATTGGGTATTCCGGCTGTTGTAGGTTGTGGCGATGCTACCGACCTGCTTTCAGACGGCCAAGAAGTTACCGTATCTTGTGCCGAAGGCGATACCGGCTTCATCTACTCCGGCCTGCTGGACGTACAAGTTACCGATGTTGCTTTGGACAACATGCCTAAAGCCCCTGTCAAAGTGATGATGAACGTTGGTAACCCTGAATTGGCATTCAGCTTCGCCAACCTGCCTAGCGAAGGCATCGGCTTGGCACGTATGGAATTCATCATCAACCGTCAAATCGGTATCCATCCTAAAGCCTTGTTGGAATTTGACAAACAAGACGACGAATTGAAAGCGGAAATTACCCGCCGCATCGCTGGCTACGCTTCTCCTGTCGACTTCTATGTCGATAAAATCGCAGAAGGTGTGGCAACTTTGGCTGCTTCGGTTTATCCACGCAAAACCATCGTCCGTATGTCTGACTTCAAATCCAACGAGTACGCTAACTTGGTAGGTGGCAGCATCTACGAACCGCACGAAGAAAACCCAATGTTGGGCTTCCGTGGTGCAGCGCGTTATGTTGCTGACAGCTTCAAAGACTGCTTCGCACTCGAGTGCAAAGCCTTGAAACGCGTCCGTGACGAAATGGGTTTGACCAACGTCGAAATCATGATTCCATTCGTCCGCACTTTGGGTGAAGCCGAAGCTGTTGTCAAAGCCCTGAAAGAAAACGGTTTGGAACGCGGCAAAAACGGCCTGCGCCTGATCATGATGTGCGAGTTGCCAAGCAACGCTGTATTGGCAGAACAATTCCTGCAATACTTCGACGGTTTCTCCATCGGCTCTAACGACATGACCCAGCTGACCCTCGGCCTCGACCGTGACAGCGGTTTGGTATCTGATTCCTTCGACGAGCGCAACCCTGCCGTTAAAGTGATGTTGCACTTGGCAATCTCTGCCTGCCGCAAACAAAACAAATACGTCGGTATTTGCGGTCAAGGCCCGTCAGACCATCCGGACTTTGCCAAATGGCTGGTTCAAGAAGGTATCGAGAGCGTATCGCTCAACCCTGATACCGTGATTGAAACTTGGCTGTATCTGGCTAACGAATTGAACAAATAAGTTCGATGAGACAAAAATCCCCTGTCCGTCTATCTCGGCAGGGGATTTTTATTGCCTTATTCAATACCGTCTGAAAAAACTTTCACTTTCTTTTACCTTATCAAAAAAATCCTTTATCATCAAAATGATAAAAAAATATACCGCCATATCCACAAATTTTCAATGTTAATATGCTGCCTTTATGCAGTTTATCCCATGCCTTTTGAGTGAACCTTTTTCCACTCTTCCTATCTATCATACACAACATAACGATACATTTTGAAACAACCCATGAATACAAATTTTATTTCCACCTTTCAGACGGCCTTAAAACGTCTGGCCCTCATCAGCACCATTGCCGTCTTAGCAGCCTGCGCCGGCAACAATACCTCTTCCAACCGAGCTGTACCTGACGGCTACTACAAAGTCCGCCCCGGCGATACCCTGACCCAAATTGCCAAACGCTACGGACAAAACGTCAATACACTGGTTGCATGGAATAACCTTCCCAACGCCTCACAAATCGAAGTCGGTCAAGTATTGCGAGTCCGCCGTCATGTTGCCTCCCGCAATACTGCTACGCAGCAACGCCAAGCAACCGCCGTTACCCCAATCAACCGGTTAAGCTTGCAATGGCCGACCGATAACGCCTCATCCTCCATTATCCAACGCTACAACGGCACAAGCAGCAAAGGCATAGATATTGCAGGCACGCAAGGCCAACAAATCCGTTCTGCCGCAGCCGGTACCGTCATCTACGTTGGCGAAGAAGTACGCGGCTACGGCAAGCTGATTTTAATCAGCCACAACGACTACACCATTACCGCCTATGCCCACAACGACACGCTTTTGGTACAAAAAGATCAAAAAGTCCAAGCAGGTCAAGTTATCGCGACCATGGGCAGCAGCGATACAGACAGCGTCAAGCTTCATTTTGAAGTTCGTCTAAACGGCAAAGCAGTCGATCCCCTGCCTTATTTGACTAGAACAAATTAATGCCCCAATCAAAAGGCCGTCTGAATAGCAGTATTTCAGACGGCCTTTTGATTATCTTGCTATAACAGCTATTTCAACAAAATCTTTTCCTATTTAACTTATGTTGATTGAGTGTAAATACCGTTATACAATAACAACTCTTTTTAACATTCCATTTCAGGTACCCTACTATGTCTCCTAGCAGTATCCTTGCAACCGCATTCTTGTTTGCATCTGCATTTGCCAGCGCAGATGTCCATATTGATGAAAGCATTCCTTACCGCGATAAAGAAGAAATCGATACCCGTATTGTTTCTGAGTGTTTAGAAGTGGGCAGCATCATGTCCAAATCTTTGCAAGAAACTGCAGCCAAAAGCGATGTAACAGTTGTCCGTGACGGTAAAAAACAAGGCACATACGCAGATATCGCTATCACTTCCGCCATGAGTGCAGGCAATGCCTTTATCGGTCACGCCAAAGGGATGGCGGTTTCAGCCACTTTGTATGTTGACGGCAAACAAGTTAATAAAAAAACCTTTACCCGCAACTCTTCCGGTGGCATGTTTGGCGCTTATAAAAGCTCTTGCGCCGTCTTGAACCGCACTTCTAAAGTATTGGGTTCAGATATTGCCCAATGGGTGGTTCGCGAACAAAAAAATGCTCAAGACAAATAAAACCCCAATTTGATAAAGGCCGTCTGAAAAACCGTATTTCAGACGGCCTTTATATTTTCTATTTCTCTAAAAACAAAGAAATAAATTACCCATTAATCATTGTCAGAAATAGAGAATTTTATTTCCAATGCCCTTGATTTTAGAATATCTACCCTCAATTATTAAAACTATAAGAATTTTGTATATTAGCAGTCAAAGGAATAACATGGCAGAAAAAAACTATTATGAAATACTAGGCGTTGCCAAAGATGCGGATGAGGCCGAAATCAAAAAAGCCTACCGAAAACTGGTGCGCAAATACCACCCCGATGTCAGCAAAGAACCTGACGCAGCCGAACGTACGGTAGAAATCAACCGTGCCTACGAAACGCTTTCCGATAAAGAAAAGCGGGCCGAATACGATGAAATGTTGGCTAATCCTTACGGACGCAGCGCCGGAGGCAATCCGTTCGGTCAAGGCGGCAATCCGTTTGGCAATGGATTTAACGGTGGCGGCTTCCACTATGAACGTCATGAAGGCGAACCGTTCGGAGCGGGAGACTTCAATTTTGAAGATCTGTTTTCATCATTCCGCCAATCCCACACTCGTTCCGAGCAACCCCGCGGCCCAATAAAAGGCGAGGATCAACATGCTGAATTGAGTATTGATATTTACGCAGCGTATGTTGGCGCAGAACGTAGCATGACTTTGAATGTGCCGACTCTAGACGAATACGGACGTGCGGTTTATCAAAATAAAACCCTCAACGTCAAAATCCCCAAAGGCATTGCAGAAGGCCAACAAATCCGTTTGGCCGGTCAAGGTTTGCCGGGATATAACGGTGGAGAAAACGGTGACTTGTACTTAAAAATCAAGTTCCACGACCAACCTGATTTATACGTCAAAAACAGGAAAGACGTATATCAAACAATAGATGTCAAACCTTGGGAAGCCGTATTGGGCGGCAAAATCATCGTCCCTACCGCTTCAGGCCGCTTGCAGGTCAATCTGCCTGCCAACAGCCAAAGCGGTAAAAGCATCCGCCTCAAAGGCAAAGGTATTCCTGCAAAAGAAGCCGGAGACCTTTATCTCAATATCCGCATTAATGTTCCGCCAGTAGAGAGCGAAGCCGACCGTGCCGCATGGGAAAAATTGGCCAAACACTTTGCCGCGAAACAAGCATAAGAGAAAGGATAAATTATGATTCAGTCCTCCGATGTTACCCTTACTTTTGAAGAAATCGTTGCCGCCAGCCGCTGCCGTCGTGATTGGCTGTTGGAACTTATAGCAGAAGACATCATCAGCATAGATGGAGTGCCCGAAAAAAGCACCTTCAGTGGTTTTCATCTTGCCCGCATCCGTCGCGCACAACGCTTAAGCCGTGATTTTGAGGCCGGCATTCCTGCATTGGGGCTGATTATGCGGCTGTTGGACGAGGTGGAAGAACTCAGAAAAATACAGCGTCCGCTGGTCCTGCTCGAAGAAGAGTAAATATTGGCAAGTTGTTCGATTAAATATTGATGACAAGACAAAGTTTTTGATTTTTATTGATATTCCATAATGAAAGGCCGTCTGAAAATATTTTCAGACGGCCTTTTTATGCCTTCATTAACAACAGCGTCCGCCGTTGCCGCCGCAACGGCGTTTGCGGCAGTAGTCTTGGAATTGCAGCTCGGTCATGACCGGCGCGTTGGGATTATGTTTGCGCTGGCGGGCAACGTAGTTTTCATAATCTGGGACACCGGCCATCAAGTTCGCTGTCAACTTGATGGTTTTCCACCAAGATGCGAGCTTATGCTTCACTTTGAGTCTCCGGCTGTTTACCGTCGCGGTACACTGCTGGAATTTCTTTAGCAGTTGGCCAACCGACTTTGCGGGCTTTCATGGCAGTACGGAAACCGTACACGGCGACAATCACGACAACTGCCAAGAACAAAGCGGTCAAACCGGCATTGATTTGGTCGTTGAAGATGATTTGTGACATTTCGCCAATGTCTTTAGCAGGAGCGAGGACTTCGCCTGAAGCCAAGGCATCGCGGTATTTGCCTGCGTGAGCCAAGAAGCTGACGCGCGGGTCGCTGTGGAACAGTTTTTGCAAACCGGCATAGCAGGTTACGAACAATACGCCGACAGCAGGAACCAAAGTTACCCAAACATAGCGGTCGCGTTTCATTTTCACCAATACGACGGTACACATAATCAACGCTACGCCTGCAAGCATTTGGTTGGCGATACCAAACAACGGCCAGAGCGAGTTAATACCGCCCAGAGGGTCGGTTACGCCGGTATAGAGGAAGTAACCCCACAATGCCACAGCAAAGAATGTGGCAACCAAGTTGGCAGGGATTGAGTCGGTGTTACCGAATGGTTTGTAGAAGATACTGCCCAAGTCTTGAATCATGAAACGGGCAACGCGTGTACCGGCGTCAACTGCGGTCAGGATGAACAAGGCTTCAAACAGCAAGGCAAAGTGATACCAGAACGCCATCATGGCTTCGCCCGGAATCAGACGGCTCATGATGTGTGCCATACCGACTGCGAGGGTTGGTGCACCGCCTGCGCGGGATAGAATGGTGTTTTCGCCCACTTCTTTAGCAGTGTGCAACAGGGTTGCGGCATCAACAGAGAAATTCAGTTTAGTGGTGATGACTTCGGCAGCTGTGTTGGCATCTGTACCAATCAGCGCGGCCGGGCTGTTCATCGCAAAGTACACGCCTGGCTCAAGCGAAGCGGCGGCAGCCAGCGCCATAATAGCCA
>NZ_JBQCWY010000140.1:0-6595 GCF_051956955.1 Neisseria sp. P0021.S005
CTGCGCTGGGCAACCGCTCCTTGCAGGTGTATTGGAAAGATGAAGAATGCCGCACCATGCTGCTGGTTTTGTCGGGCAGTATTTTGATTTCGGCATTGTATTTATGGCAGCAGGACGTTTATCAAAGTCTTGGCGAAGCTTTGCGCTTTGTCAGCTTCAACTTTGTGTCCATCGGATTGGCAAGCGGTTTCTCCAATGCAGACTTTGCCCAATGGCCGTTGATTGTGTCGTTGTGGATGTTTTTCCTGTCGAACGTATTGGCAAGTTCAGGCTCTATGGGGGGCGGTATTAAAAACGTGCGTGCTTTGGTGTTGTTTAAATTCAGCTTGCGCGAAATGTTGATTTTGCTGCATCCGCGTGCGGTTCGTACGGTAAAGGTCAACAATCGCTCCATTCCGGATCGTATGGCGCTGACCGTCATGTCGTTCATCTTTATTTACTTTATGACGGTCATCGTATTCAGCTTTTTACTGATGGCCGCAGGCTTGGACTTTTTATCCGCCTTTACGGCAGTCATTGCTTGTATTACCAATGCAGGGCCGGGTTTAGGTGCAGTTGGTCCGTCGCATAATTACGCTGCGCTGAGCGATGTACAGAAGTGGCTGTGTACGGCGGTGATGTTATTGGGACGTTTGGAGATTTTTACCGTTTTAATTTTGTTTACTCCGGCATATTGGAAGAAATAAGTGTAGAAAAAGGCCGTCTGAAATTTCAGACGGCCTTTTTATAATGGCTGGGCTTAAGCGTATTGCTTGAGTAATTCTTTGAATTGTTCGCCGGTTTCATGGTGTTTCAAACCGTAAGCCACGGTTGCTTCAAGGTAACCCAATTTACTGCCGCAGTCGTAGCGTTTGCCATCAAATGCATGAGCCAACACAAACTCATGGTCGAGCAGGCGCGCAATACCGTCTGTCAGTTGGATTTCGTTACCGGCGCCGCGAGGCAGGTTGGTTAATAAGTCAAAAATACGCGGAGTCAGGATGTAGCGGCCGACAACAGCAAGATTGGAAGGCGCTTCTTCCGGTTTTGGTTTTTCAACAATATTGACTACACGTTGATAGCTTTTCAGGTTTTCAACTTCAACGATACCGTAAGAGCCTGTTTGGGAAGGGTCAACGGTTTCAACGCCTAAAACGCTGTTACCGCTTTGATTGTACACATCAACCATCTGTTTCAATGCACCTTTAGGCGCATCAATCAAATCGTCTGCCAAAATAACGGCGAAAGGCTCGTTACCAACGGCAGCCTGTGCGCACAATACGGCATGACCCAAACCCAATGCTTCAGTTTGACGGATGTACATGCAGGTAATGTTGGAAGGCAGGATATCGCGAACGTGCGCCAACAGTTTGTCTTTTTGACGCAATTCCAATTCGGTTTCCAACTCGTATGCTTTGTCGAAGTGGTCTTCGATACTCCGTTTGTTACGACCGGTGATGAACACCATTTCAGTACAGCCGGCTTCAACCGCTTCTTCAACTGCATATTGAATCAGAGGTTTGTCCACGATAGGCAGCATTTCTTTGGGGCTGGCTTTGGTCGCAGGCAAGAAACGGGTACCCATACCGGCAACGGGAAAGACGCATTTTTTAATGGGTTTCATATTATTATCCTATTTTAACTATGGGTTTATACCCCAAAAAGTGTAAAGATGTAGTCGTATGTAACAATAATACCACATGATAAAGTATCAGGCGGTTTGAAAAGGAGAATTGGTCATAGATACTGTCTTATCCCAGCAACGCCAGTAATTCTTCTTCGGTTAATATGGCCACGCCCAAAGCTTGGGCTTTTTCCAATTTACTGCCTGTAGCTTCTCCGGCGACAACGTAGTCGGTTTTTTTGGATACGCTGCCGGAAACTTTACCGCCTGCGGCTTCGATCAAGGCTTGGGCTTGGTCACGTTTGAGCGTGGGTAAAGTCCCTGTCAATACAAAGGTTTTACCTGCTATGGCCTCGTTAATGTCGTCTAAAATAGTTTCATCTTGAAGATTAGACAGCGTTTGAGCAAAGAAAGTTTTCATATTTTCAAGCAGGGCTGCGTTTTGCGGTTTACTGCGCCATGTCTGCCAATCGGCAGGTAATGCTTTGTCAGTTTGCAGACCTTCTATGTTTTGTCCGGCAAGTTCCCACAAGGCCAGTGCTTTGGTTTCGCTGATTTTAAAATCAGGCAGGCGGGCAATCCAGCGTTGTGGCTCGGCATGGCGCAGCGGCGAGATAGTGACAGCCTGGCTTTGTGGGGCAACACCTACAGCCAGTAGCTCGTCGATCATCGCCTGTTGCGCTTCTTGGGCAAAAAAGTGGGCAATGGAGCGAGCAACCACCGTGCCGATATCGGGCAGACAGGCGAGGATGGGTTCTGGTGCATGGCGGACGTTTTCCAGTGTGCCGAATGCCTGTGCCAGCGTTTTGGCGGTGCGTTCGCCAACGTGACGGATGCCGAGGGCAAAAAGGAAGCGCGCAAGTTCAGGCGTTTTGCTGGCTTCTATGCCTGCAAGGATGTTTTCTGCCCATTTGGTCGGCTGTTTTTTATTGTTTTTGGCAAGCAGAGTATTGCCGGTCTCGCCTTCAAAGTCTCCAATTTCACTGTTTGATGGTTCTTCTTCACTAGCTGACGCTTTATCCGCTGTTTCCTTCATTTTTTGCAGGGTCGGAATATCGAGGCGGTAGAGGTCGGCGAAATGGCGGACGAGGTCTTGGGCGACAAGCTGCTCGATTTGTTTTTGACCAAGTCCGTCGATGTCCATGGCTTTGCGTGAGGCGAAGTGGATTAAACCTTGTGCGCGTTGTGCTTGGCAAAGCATACCGCCGCTGCATCGGGCAACCGCTTCGCCTTCTTCGCGTTCGATTTCGCTGTGACAGATAGGGCAATGGGTGGGCAGGTGGTAGGGTTTGTGAAGCGGTTCGGCTTGGGTTTCAGAAGGTGTTTCGGCAAACAAATCGTCTTGCAGGCCGTCTGAAACGGAAATATTGGTTTCCTGCATTGGGCGACGTTCAAAAATTACGCGCACCACCTCGGGAATCACGTCTCCGGCGCGGCGCACAACAACTGTGTCGCCAACGCGCACGTCTTTTCGAGATACTTCGTCCTGATTGTGCAGGGTGGCGTTGGTAACGGTAACGCCGCCGACAAATACAGGCTGCAGGCGGGCGACGGGGGTTACTGCGCCGGTGCGCCCGATTTGTACATCAATGGCTTCGACAATGGTCAATGCTTCTTCGGCAGGGAATTTGTGGGCAATGGCCCAGCGCGGTGCGCGTGAGATAAACCCCAGTTTTTCTTGTTGCGCCAAGCTATTGACTTTGACCACCATACCGTCGATTTCGTACGGCAGAGTAGGGCGTTTTTGCTGCATTTGCTCGTAAAACGCCAATACTTCGTCAATATTTTTGAAACAGCCGAAATTACCGTCAGGCAGGCTGAAGCCAAGCTCTTTACAGTAGCTCAACTCTTGCAGGTGTTCTTCCGCGACAAAACCGCCTTGTTGTCGGGCGATGGAATAGGGGAAGAAATGCAGTTTGCGCTGTGCCGTAATGCGTGAATCGAGTTGACGCAGACTGCCGGCGGCGGCATTGCGCGGATTGGCGAAAGGTTTTTGTCCGTTTTCAGCCTGTCGTGCGTTTAAGGCGGCAAAATCGGCTTTAAGCATCAGTACTTCGCCACGTATCTCGATAAGCTCGGGAATGTTTTCTCCATGCAGGCGCAGGGGGATGTTGGATACGGTTTTGACGTTTTGGGTAACGTCTTCGCCTGTGGTGCCGTCGCCACGGGTTGCTGCTTGAGTCAATACGCCGTCGCGGTACAGCAGGCTGATGGCCAGACCGTCAAATTTAGGTTCGATAACGTATTCTGGTTTTTCTCCGTTTAATCCGCCACGAACGCGTTCATCAAAAGCGTACATTTCGGCATGGTCAAACACGCCGTTTTCGTCTTGTGGCGAAAAGGCGTTGGTCAGTGACAGCATCGGTATTTCGTGGCGTACTTCGGCAAAGCCTGCTAAAGGCTCGCCACCGACACGTTGGGTCGGGCTGTCGGGCAGTTTGAACTCGGGGTAGTTTCGCTCCAATGCCTCGAGCTCGCGGAACAATTTGTCGTATTCGGCGTCGGGTACGCTGGGCGCATCTAGGGTGTAGTATTCGTAGGCGTAGCGGTTGAGGAGGTCGGTCAGGTATTTGATACGTTGTGCGGTCGGATTCATGAGCAATCGAAATAGAGTTTTCAGACGGCCTGATGATAGAGAGGCCGTCTGAAAATCGATGAATATTGAAGATGAAGGGATTTTACCTGAAAAAAGCGGATATGCCGTCATTGCATATCCGCTTTTTGATTGGGGAAGTTTAAGAGAACAGGCGCAGGGCTTGTTTGCTGCCGGGTTTGATACCGACTTTAAGCATTTCTTCCTGACGGGCCAAAACGTAGTTGCGTACGTCTTTGAGCCATTGGGTGGAAACTTCTTCCATTTGGTCGTTAACCAAATCTAAGCTGAGTTGGCCGGAAAGTTTGACAGCCAAGTCCATAAATTTGTCGAAAGTTTTTTCGCCGGCAGGAACATGCGGAATATCCAACAGCATGCTGAAGCCGCGGTAGGCTTGGTTGTCCAACAGAGGATTGGTAAACGGTTTGTTGTCCAAAGTATGGATGGAGAACAATTGAGGGTTGTTGTTGTCGCAGAAGTGGAACGCGCCGTCTTCACCCAGTTTGAAACCGGTTTCTTCCACGGCGGCACGCAATTCTACGCCGCTGATGTTGGAATGGGAAACCAAGTGAATGGCGATGGTTTGGTCAACACGCGCACAGAATTGGTCGAGAGCTTGTGCGACTTCGGTGAACGCATCCAAGTCGGTATGCAAAACTTTGCCGTCCATCAGTTGGGCAAAAGCATCAACCTGTTGGTCGAAGTGTTGCAGCTCTTCACGCGCTGCCAAACCGTTGCGGCTGACAGCTTGCAAGCCTATGACGAAGCCTTGGTAGTAAACGCCCGGAATCGGCTCGGCAACGCGGAAATGGTCGTCCATAGTGCAACCGATGATTTGGAAGCGGTGTGTGCCGGAAAGGCGCGGCAGGGCGTGCAATTCTTGGGCTTGTTTCAGGGAGATGTAGGCCATGTAGTCGAAGCGCGGGTCAAACCAAGGCAACTCGACTTGCGACAATTCGTCCAAGCTGATCAATGGTACTTGTACCACAGGTTCGGAAGCGGTTTCAACCGGAGCAGAAGCGGCTTCGGCAGGGCTAATGGTAATTTCGTTGTTTAAGCCGATAACAGTGTGTTGGATTTTTTCTTCTGCGGAAAAGTCGTCTTCCACAGTCAATTCGACATCGGTTTTAAGTTGGGCAGGATGAGCCAGTTTGGCTTTTGCCGCGTAGATTTCATCTTGCTCTTGCAGGTTGCGTAATGCCTCTTCGGTTTTTTTGTTTTTCTTGATAAACAAACCTTGGCCGCCAGTTTCTTTGCTGTCGCGGACGTGCTTGGTTTTGCTGGTCAAAAGCGCATCCTTATCGGAATGGCCGAATTGTTCGCGCACTTGTTTGCGGTATTGGTTTTCCTGGTACATGTTGTAACCGATGACCGCCAAAAGAGCGGCGAGGGCTAAGACGATGAAAATCATGGAGTAATCACTTTTTAAAAAGGCAGCATTCCGTCTTTTTCAGGGTGCGGAATCTTGCTGCATGGGAAGTTCGTTGGAGCCGGACTTTATGCGTCCGAATGAATAGCTGAATTATAACGAAAATAAACGGTTGTGACAGCATTATGTCTGCCAATCATTTCAGGCCGTCTGAAAGTTATCCGCGCCGGATGGGGAAACCTGCTTTTTGAAGGCGTGGCCAATCGAAGAAATGCCCAGGATCGGTTTTCCTGTCCGGCGCGATGTCTTGATGGCCGGTAACGGCCTGAATCGGGTAATGCTCGGAAATGGCGGTCAGCAAGGCTTGTAGGCTGGTGTATTGTGCTTCGGTAAAAGGCTCGAAATCGCAGCCTTCCAATTCGATACCGATGGAAAAGGCATTGCATTTTTCTCTGCCTTGAAACGACGATACGCCGGCATGATAGGCCATGTCGTCGCAGGAAACGAATTGGACGGTTTCGCCCTTACGGCTGATGAAAAAATGGCTGGAGACGCGCAAGGTGTGGATGATGCTGAAAAAAGGATGCTCGTTAGGGTTGATTTGGTTGGTAAACAATTTTTCCACTGCCCCTGTGTTGTACTCAAAAGGAGGGAGGGAAATATTGTGGAGGACAACCAATGAGACGTTTTCATCCGGTTCGCGCGGGCTGAAATTGGGCGAATGAGTTTGGCGTGCATTCAGCCAACGGCCGTTTTGCCAAGTGTTTTTTGAAGGGGAATTCATGGTTTCAGACGGCCTTTCGGGATAGGAAAACATACGTTGGGGAAGGTGGCAGGCTTAATGTGCTTGTTTTCGGTTATACTGTTGCCCGACACGTTCACAAACCAAGAATCCTACCATGTTGAAAAAATTGTTGAAATGGCTGGCCGTATTTTTGACGGCATTTGCCGCCGTGGTTGCCGCATTGTTGTTTGTTCCGAAAGACAACGGCAAACCATACCGTATTACCATTACCAAAAACCAAGGTAT
>NZ_JBQCWY010000141.1:0-6592 GCF_051956955.1 Neisseria sp. P0021.S005
TGGACGGCAACCTCGTCCGCGCCGCCAACAGTCACAGCATTACCTGCTTCGACTACAACGGCAACGGCCAAATCATCGGCCAGCACCAATGGAAAGTACCGGCTAAGGAAGAGAACGCCCGAAACGGATTGCCCGAAACCGACTGGCGCGATGCGCAGTACGATATGCTGTACCTGCCCGTTACCGAAAGCATCCGCTACCACTACGACTTCAACGGCAACCGTACCGCCACCATCCTGCCCGACGGCAGACAGATCAACTACCTGTATTACGGCAGCGGCCACCTACACCAAATCAGCCTCGACGACGAAGTCATCTCCGACATTGAACGCGATAAGCTGTACCGCGAAATCTACCGCACCCAGGGTAAACTCGCCAGCTGTTACGAACTCGACCCCTTAGGCCGTCTGAAAAAACAAATTGCCGCACTCAACGAGCTGACGCAGATCGAAACAGCGAAAAATGCAGTAACATCGGCTTATGCCGTCAAACGCAGCTACGGCTACGACCGCACCGGCAACCTGACCCACAGCACCGACCAACGGACGGGCACGACCCGGTTTGAATACGACAAACTGGGCCAGATTACCAAAGCGGATAGCGAAGTATTCGCCTTCGACCCCGCACACAATATCCTGTCCGACAACAACAGCCCTACCGTCCCCGACAACCGCCTACAAACCTACAACGGCAGCAGCTATTACTACGACGACCTCGGCAACCTGATCCACCGCGAACTGGCCGACGGCGAAGTGCAGAACTACTTCTACGATCTGCACGACCAACTGGTTAAAGCCGAAATCTTTAAAAAAGACGGTACGAAAGAAACTTGGGTGTACAGCTACGACGCCTTGGGCAGAAGGATAGGCAAAGGCTGTTTGAAAAACGAAGAAGTTTCAGAAACATCATTCCAGCATGATTTAAGCGGGAACGACCTCGAAAACCAAACCCGCTTCGTTTGGGACGGCAGCCACCTCTTGCAAGAAATCCACCCGAACGGCAGATATACCTATATCTACACCGATCCCGACAGCTACGAACCCTTGGCACAGGTACACAACCACACCAATGCCGAGGGCGAAAGCCGCCAACAAATCTACTACTTCCACTGCGACCAAATCGGCATCCCAAGAGAGATGACCGATAAGGACGGTAACCTCTTGTGGTTCGACAACTACACCGGCTGGTGCCTTCTGAAAGAGGAAACCAAGGTAACGGATAGCGCATACCAACCATTCCGATTACAGAACTAGTATTGCGACCGTGAAACGGGGTTGTATTACAACTTCTTCAGGTATTATGAGCCTGATGTGGGTCGGTTTGTAAATCAGGATCCGATTGGGTTGGGAGGTGGAAGTAACTTTTATCAATTTTCGACAAATATACAAAATATGATGGATCCTTGGGGATTAAATGCTGTTAGCATATCCAAATGGGCATTGTCTATGATTGTAATTGATACAATGACTCCAGACCCCACTGATGCGGCATTGCCTAAATGGATTGCATATGGGGGCTTGGAGCTGCCGCAACAGGTGTCGTTGCATCATCGGAGAGCGATACATGTACAGGAAAATGCCAAGAAGAAAAAAAACGTAAGAAATGTTTAGATGCAATAGCAGACAACAATGGTTACAGCGAAAACATCTTATCTAACATTACAAAAAAGTGTTTCCATCCCTGCTGCTGCGAGATACACAGCATTGATTGAAAAAGGTAGTATTGCCCCTCCAGTTAAAATGGATGGAAATACTATTGTAGATGGTAACCATAGAATGGTAGCCGGATTATTGTGTAATCAAATACCTGCCAGTACACCAGGAACTGCTCCATTATCTAAACCAAGAATACCTTTGAGAGATATACAACTAGACCCTATAGATTGGTGGTAATAAAAATGATATCAAATGACATTCAAGAATTACTTAAAAATATTACAAAGTCTCTAATTAAAATCGAAACAAAAGAATTAGATGTCTTAATTTCTAGACAGTTAATCCATATGGATAATATTGATTTTCACAGATACGAAATATCCCATAGGGAAATTGGAAGTCTTAAATTTTTTTTCTGTTCATTTCGTGGCGCTTTCATAAGCTATAGTTCCTTTACTAATTGTAATTTTATTAATTGTTCTTTTATTACGGCAATAGTTTGTAATACAAAATTTACTAATTGCACATTTATTAATTGTGTATTCAGATCAATGCATATACAAGATAATTTAATATCTAATTGCTCTTTTCAAAACTGCTATATAGAAGATAATATATTTTCTACAAATGAAATATAATTTATTACAATGTTGAACAAGGCATCCGAGCCGCCTTTTAGGCGGCAACAGCAGTAATTGCCTCTAGAGGCCATAAGGAGTATGTAGCAAACCAGAATCAGAGAAAACTGACCCCTGCTATTGTCCGCCAGGTACTTGTGGAATTGTTTATCTGAGGACACATCCTAAAACTGGCGAAAAATATGTAGGCCGAGCCAAATCCTCAATAAGATATTTTGCCAGGCAAAGAGAACATAATAGAGCATTCAGAGCAACTCACAGGTTTACCTTACTTGGGCAAACTAAATCTGGTCAATGTCTAGACCGATTGGAAGAAGATCACATTAGATTACAAGGCGGTATCAAGAGTCGAGGAGGACCTTTGGCCAATAAACGTCATCAGATGTCTGAACCTCGCTACCGTGCAGCAGGTGGAAAAATTCCCATGCCTTATTGAATTACAGAAAGGAACTTTAAAAAATGGCAAGAAAAAAACAGAAATGGCAGGTAGGCGATTATTTTGGCATTCCCATAGAAGATGATTTTTTAGCTGTTGGACAGATTCTTGGAAAATATGATTGGATAGGTGTAGCCTGCTTAATTACCAAAATGAAAATTTCCTCAAAAAACCTTCCTTTATATGAAGATATAAAAATAGATAAAAACGATATTATTGCTGCTATGTTTATTACTGAAGAATCGTTAGATAAAGGATTCTGGCCAATTATTCAAAAAGGTATAGTAAATAAAAATATACTGAAGCAATATTTTCCTAATATTGACTTAATTGAACAAGGAAATATTATTGGTATTAATACCGAAGGTTCAGCTATTATTGATGGTTTTATTAAAGCTTATTTTAGTCTAGCACCTTGGGATGACTGGCATGACCCCGAATACCTTGATAAACTTCTTATTTCTCCCGACAAAAAACCTGAAAATCTCATCTATAAGAACAAATGATCTATTCCAACTCAAAGCTTGTCCTGAAAGTAAAATGCTTCGTACTATTTGAAAAGCCTTCACGTAGCTTTCCAAATCTCGGTGTTAACGATGGCTTTATTTTGATTTCAGTTTGAGCAAGTTTTTTTTTAGATCGATCGTATTAGTTGTCTCAAGTTACAAGGATGGTTCAGCTTTTTTTGGTATAAACCCTCCGGGTACGACTGAAGCGGAAGCCTTAAGAAAATGTTAAGAACGAAGAAATTTACAATGTCTAAATTCTAATAGACAGGAGGCCGTCTGATATTCAGATGGCCTTTATAAATTAGCTATATGCTATGAGTTGAAGGTACTTAGTATCGTAATAAGTTTTCTACCCTCAACCCTACTACTACTCAATAATTAAGTGGTAGAGTTACAGCCAAATCTCTCTTAAAACCTATTGATTTTATACTAAAAATTGGAGTACTATGAGCACACTCTCTTGAGTACCATTAATTCTCATTTGACATATAGGAACAAAACAGCGGAATTTGTAGAAGAATAGGGAAAAGGAAATTAATTTATATTATGTTAAATTCATAACTCTACGATTTTAGTCTGCTAACTCCTGTTTCTTCAGTAGTACAATTACTTATATAAGCGCAAATCGACGCTGCCATCACAGTGGTTCAAACCTGGAATCGCAAAGAAACGGGAGAACTCTTCTGCGCCTTCGGCGTTATAAAGTAATACGTCATCGACCCTTTGGAAAGCACGATATTGCGTGCGTTTGGCTCGGCGGTTTGTGAATCTGTCAGTTTCCAACCGCGCCAACCTTCTTGGTTGATACCGCTATCGTAGAACCAGCCATTATAAATAGTTCGCCATGGCTATTTTTCGGACCACCGATGTAAAACAAAAAAAAACAGTCCGCAACTTCACTTTAAAGTTGCGGACTGTTTTTTTGTTTGGACTAGATTGAATGAATTAACCCAAGCTAGCTACTTTTTTCAACAACGCATCTGCCGCTAAAATTCCAAGATTATTTGATGCCAGCGGGCTGTCGCCAGTTAGCACATTACGATCTTTGTTTACTTGGCCGGTAATGTCTTCATTCAACACTTTGATGCAGTATAACCCTAGTATTCTGACTTAAAAATTAATAAAATAAGAATAAACTATTCTGAAAAAAGGAATAATAGTGAATAAACTAGAAGCCCTTCGCTATTTTTGCTCCGCTGCCGAAACCTTTAATTTTCGTGAAACCGCCCAGCGGCTCGCCGTTTCGCCTCAAGTCGTCACAAGAATGATCGCCGATCTCGAAGCCTTATTAGGTGAAAGTTTGTTCAAACGTAACACGCGAAACATCAAGCTCACTGAATTTGGCGAACAATTTTTGCCGAAAGCGACGCAATATTTGGCGGAAAGCGAACGGCTATTTGCTAAAAACAATGTAAAAGAAAAAGCAATGCAAGGTGTGGTACACCCTGCCGCCAATGCTTATAACGATGAAATTCTGTTTGAATTATTGACCGCACTTGAGCCCTACTCCGACATTGTGATTGATTGGCGGGTGGGAATTGATAAGCTCAAAAGTGTGGATGACCAAGCGAGTGGTGTGGGTGTATAACAAGTTGAAGGAGATGTTATTGTCGAAAATGGTTTAGGCATAAAACATGGCGAGATGATCTCGCCATGTTTTTATCACGATTGCTTATCCACAATCGATTTTAACATCGTATAAGATTGGGCTTGTTTTTGTTCATCAAAAATATAACTCACCGCCATAATTTCATCAAAATGTACCCGTTCACGCAGTTGCTTGAGTTGAAATTCCACACTTTCAGGACTACCGATAAGCGAACAAGCAGTCATTTGTTCCACTACGGCACGCTCTTGATTGTAAATCGGGATTTCCTCAAAATCGACTGGGCCAAAGTGTGGTTTCTTTTGGGCATGCATTTGGGCTTTCCAAACGTCTTCTTCTGACGCCATCGGTGGTTGTAAATTTTGTTGCGCATTAGTCACTATATTTAAGAAAAATAGTGTTTGTGTCGTCGCGAGTTGTCTCGCTTCGTTATCGGTTTCTGCAACAATCGCGTTCACACCTAAGATGACATAAGGTTCAGCAAGATAGGTAGAAGGTTTGAAGTTTTTGCGGTAAATCTCCACTGCCATTTCCATCATACGTGGCGCAAAGTGTGAAGCAAATGCATAAGGCAAGCCAAGTTCTGCCGCAAGATACGCACTTTCGGTGCTAGATCCTAAAATATAAAATGGTATATTCAAGCCGGCAGAAGGATATGCAGAAACCGGGTTGCAATCTTTAAAGTAACCGCGAAGTTCCGCAATTTCCGCAGGGAAATCCAGACTGTTTCGTCCACGACGAAGTGCTGCAGCCGTTTGCATATCAGTTCCTGGCGCACGCCCTAAACCGAGTTCAACACGGTTTGGATAAAGCGTCTCCAGTGTGCCATATTGCTCGGCCACCACATAAGGCGAATGATTCGGTAACATCACGCCGCCCGAGCCAACGCGCAAGGTCTTCGTATTGGCTAGCGTATGCTGAATTAAAAGTGCGGTCGCTGAACTCACCAAATTTTTCATATTATGATGCTCAGCAATCCAATAGCGCTCAATGCCAATGCACTCCGCGTGTTTTGCAAGATTCACCATCGAATCGACCGCTTGTAAATAAGTTTGCCCTTCACGAACGGGGGCAAGATTGAGAATGGAAAGTTTCATGGTGTTTCTCCTTATTGATTGAGCAAAGTGAAATCCAACATCACTTTCCCAAAACGAAATGAAAACAAGAAAACGTTTTGAGTCGTCTAGATTTTTTCCACAACCACTTTTGCCCGCGCTTTCAGGCTGTTCAACACTGGCGAGCTGGCGGCGGAGCGGTCAGCGAAATTTTGCAGGGTAGGAAGGTCTGCGTCGGCTTTTACTTTTATGGTTAGCACCAGATTATCCAGTCCGCCGTAGCCATCTTCCATGCCGAACAGTTTGGCCATGTCGATACCGCCCCTTGCGGATATTTCAAACTGTTCCAGTTTCACGCCTGCCAATGCTGCTTGCAACTCGAAACCTATGGAGCAGCAGCCTGCCGCAGCGCTGATCAGGTATTCCACCGGATTTGGGGCGGCGTTTTCACCGCCCATGTTTTTCGGTTCGTCTGTGGTAAAGGCAGGGAAGCGGCGCACGGAGATTTCATTCTTCGTGCCGGATACCCAGCGCGAATCGGCGCGTAATACTGCCTTGCCTTTTGCATGGTCGTTTTCAACCGCTGCCATGGTAGTTCGGAAACGTTCGATATCTAACCCGTTAATCATGTTTTGTCCTTTCATATGATGAATTGCAGATGGTTTTTCGCTACACTTACACGCCCATTTTCCA
>NZ_JBQCWY010000142.1:0-6529 GCF_051956955.1 Neisseria sp. P0021.S005
TTTCTTCAAGCAAGCTGTTTAAGGCAGTATTGTAACTGAAACAGGCGTTTTTGTCGGCACGCTTTCAGACGGCATTTGCCTAATTTTAAGCAAACGGCGGCGCTTCCAAACCCAAAGATTTCAGTAGCTGAGCAGTCTCATAAACCGGCAAACCCATCACGCCCGTAAAACTGCCCTGCAAATGCTCGACAAATACGCCGCCCAAGCCCTGAATCCCATACGCACCGGCTTTATCCATCGGCTCGCCGCTGGCAACATAGGCTGCAATCTCCTCAGCCGTCAACGTTTTAAAGCGTACTTCGCTCGTCTGCACCACATCATGGCATACGCCTTGCCAATAAACGCACACAGCCGTCAACACTTGATGCGTCCGTCCGGATAAACGTTCCAGCATATCGACCGCATCCGCCTCGGATTCCGGTTTACCTAAAATAACCGCACCATCCGCCACCGTCGTATCCGCCGTCAATACAGCAAACTCAGGTTCTTGATTATGAGCAGCAAACCATTGCGCCACCGCCGCCTGATTTTTCTCACAGGCCATACGGCGCACATACTCTACTGCTGCTTCGCCTTCTTTAGGGGTTTCATCAATATCCACAGGAAGGCGGCGTACCGTGAAACCCAAATTCTCCAAAATCTCACGACGGCGCGGACTGCCCGAAGCCAGATAAATTGCGTTCATTGTATTGGTTTTCCTTATTTTGAAATTTTATGCTGGCCGGACAGGCGGACATAATGCGCGGACGAATACGTCAAAAATTCCTTTTCCTCATCCGTCAGCGGACGCACTTGTTTCACAGGCGAGCCAACGTATAAAAAACCGCTTTCCAAACGTTTGCGCGGAGGCACCAAACTGCCCGCGCCTATCATCACATCATCTTCGACAACCGTATCATCCAAAATAATCGAGCCCATGCCCACCAACACACGATTCCCAATTCGGCAGCCATGCAGCATGACCTTATGCCCAATCGTCACATCATCGCCGATAATCAAAGGTGAACCGTCAGGCTTCGCCGCATTCTTATGCGACACATGCAAAACGCTGCCGTCCTGCACATTGCTGCGCTTGCCGATAGAAATGCTGTTCACATCGCCACGCAATACGGCATAAGGCCAAACGGATACATCTTCCGCCAGCGACACTTCGCCAATCACAACCGAAGTCTCATCTATAAAACAAGACTCATCAACCGACGGCACATAATCCAGAAACGCACGAATAGGGTTTGCCATTTCCAATATCCTTTTCTCAAAACCAAAACTGATCAGGCCGTCTGAAAACACGGCGTAAAACGATTTTATACTACAACCATACTAAATCAAGCCAAAAAATCATCAAAAGGCCGTCTGAAACAGCTTTCAGACGGCCTTTCATCATAAACCTTTATCTTGGCTTACCACTATTTATCATTAGCGCCTCATCCATCTTTTATGGAATAATCGTCTTCATTTGATTGATGGAGAAGCCGATGGAGACACGTTCGGGAAATTATGCAGCATCCCTATTGGTCGTCGGCTGCGTCGTCTTCGGCTTGGGCAGTTTGATCGTCAAATTTGTCGATGTCGGCTCTTACGCCATCGCATTCTGGCGTTTGCTGATTGCCGCCCCCATATTCTTCCTGCTCGGGCGTTTTTTCAGACAAAAAATGCCCACGAAAAGAAAAACGGTTGGCTACGCAATCTTATCCGGCGTTTTCCTCGCATTCGACCTCGCCCTTTGGCACGAAAGCATTCACGCCGTAGGCCCCGGCATTTCCACCTTGCTCAACAGCCTGCAGATTTTCTTTTTAGCCGCCATCGGCTTCTTCTTTTATTCGGAACGCCTAAGTACCTTACAAATTTTAAGTTTGATATTGGCCACCATAGGCGTAGCCTTGATCGGCAGCCCGGAGTTCGGTCATAACGACAATGCCGCATGGGGATTTGTCAGCGGCGTAGTATCCGGTGCCATGCTGACCCTGTCTATGGTTTTCGTACGCAAAACCCATGAGCAGGAAAAAGTCGGTTTGTTTCCGCTCATGATGATTTTAAGCTTCGGCGGTGCAATGGCGCTGGTCATCCCATCTCTACTATTCGATGCCGCCCATCTCTACCCCAAAACTTTAAACGATGTGATTCTAGTCTCCATCTACGGCATCGTTATGCAATGCTTCGCTTGGGCATTGATTGCTTACGCCATCCCGCTTTTATCCTTATCGCTGACCGGCCTCTTGCTTCTCTCCGAACCAGTCGCCGCCATGTTAATCGATTATTTCTGGCTGAATAAACCGATTAACGCCGTCCAATGGTGTGGCGCCACTTTGACTTTATTGGCAATTTATTTGGGTTCGTTAAAAGACAAAAAATAGATACAAAAAAGGCCGTCTGAAAAATTTCAGACGGCCTTTTAATCTGTTTATTGCTTATTGGATACTGGTACCGATACGGCTGAGTTCGCCAAAGTTCATCCAAACAAAGAAGGCTTTACCGACAATCAGTTTATCATCGACAAATCCCCAGTAACGGGAATCGGCGCTGTTGTCGCGGTTGTCGCCCATTGCGAAATAACGGCCTTCTGGGACTTTACAGATAAAGCCATTGCCGTCTTCTGCGTATTCGCAATTTTCCAAACCGCTTGTTTCAAGCGAGTAATTGCTTTCAGGCATCACTTCGGAAGTATATTTGTTCAATACAGCAATAGATACGGAAGGCTGACCGGCCTCCTTGACCACATCAAAGTTTTTGCCGTTCAAGGCCGTCTGAAAACGCTCAAGCGTATGAATCATAGACGGATCGGTATCATCTGCGTATTGATAATTACCGTTTGGTTTTTCGGAAATAATTTCTCCGTTAACAGTCAAAACCTTATCACGGTATTCCACAACGTCGCCCGGAATACCGACGATACGTTTGATGTAATTCATCTCTGGCTGAAGTGGGTAATTGAACACCACAACATCGCCTCGTGCAATGTTGCCGACAGGGATAATGACCTTATTCAAAATCGGCAGGCGGATACCGTAAGAGAATTTGTTCACCAAGATAAAATCGCCTTTGACCAAGCCCGGACGCATGGAGCTGGACGGAATTTGGAACGGCTCGGCAATAAAGCTGCGCAACACAAAGATAACCAAGATGATGGGAAAAAAGCCGCCCATGTAGTCGGTAAAATGCGCATTGTCTTCGCCGGTCTCGCTTTTTTTCAGATGGCCTTTATGGATTGCCCAAACAATACCGGTAAACACGACAAACACCAGCAATACGGCGGTAAAGCTCATAAATTCGGACAAAATGCCGAATACGCCGACCATACACAGGAGATAACTCCATTGCAGGCCGGAGCTCCATTCGCCGTTTTCCTGACGCTCTTTGCTGCTTTTGAAGTTGAGGACCAAGCCGGCCAACAGTACAACAATTGCGCCTAAAGTCAGATTTATACTCATTATTTATCACTCACTTGCAGAATCGCCAAGAATGCGCTTTGCGGGATTTCCACGTTGCCCACTTGTTTCATGCGGCGTTTGCCTGCTTTTTGTTTTTCGAGAAGTTTTTTCTTACGCGTAATATCGCCGCCGTAACATTTCGCCAAAACGTTTTTACGCAGGGCTTTGACGTTTTCGCGGGCGATAATCTGGCTGCCGATGGCGGCTTGGACGGCGATGTCGAACATCTGGCGCGGAATCAGCTCGCGCATTTTTGACGCCAACTCACGACCACGGTGAACCGCGCTTTGACGGTGCACAATCAGGCTCAGGGCATCGACTTTTTCGCCATTGACCATGATGTCGAGCTTAATCAAATCAGACGGCTGGAACTCTTTGAAATGGTAGTCCAACGAAGCATAGCCGCGCGAAGTCGATTTAAGCTTGTCGAAGAAGTCCATTACGACTTCGTTCATCGGCAAATCGTAAGTCAACATGACTTGACGGCCCATGTACTGCATATTGACCTGCACGCCGCGCTTTTGGTTACACAAAGTCATGACGTTGCCGACATACTCCTGCGGCACAAGAATGGTCGCGGTAATAATCGGCTCGAGAATGGTTTCGATGCTGCCGATGTCGGGCAGTTTAGATGGGTTTTCGACTTCGATTTTTTCGCCGCTCTTCAAAACGACTTCGTAAACCACCGTCGGCGCAGTGGTAATCAAGTCCATGTCGAACTCGCGTTCCAAACGTTCCTGTACGATTTCCAAGTGTAGCAGGCCTAAGAAGCCGCAACGGAAGCCGAAGCCCAATGCCTGAGAAACTTCAGGTTCGAATTTCAGTGAAGCATCGTTCAGTTGCAATTTTTCCAAAGCGTCGCGCAAGGCTTCGTAGTCGTGGCTTTCCACAGGATAGAGACCGGCAAATACTTGGCTTTGTACTTCTTGGAAGCCGGGCAACGGCTCAGAGGCAGGGTTGGCAACCAAAGTCACCGTATCGCCGACTTTCGCCTGTCCCAATTCTTTTACGCCGGTAATCAGAAAACCCACTTCGCCGGCTTTGAGTTCTTGTTTTTGAACCGATTTCGGTGTGAATACGCCCAACTGCTCGACCTGAGTTTCCGCCTTGGTGCTCATAAAGCGTACTTTGTCTTTCAGCTTGATGGTGCCGTTTTTCACACGAATCAGCATGACCACGCCAACGTAGTTGTCAAACCATGAATCAACAATAACCGCTTGCAACGGCGCATTTTCATCACCGGTCGGCGCAGGGATTTTGGCAACGATTTCTTCCAAAACATCTTCCACACCAATGCCGCTTTTGGCAGAACACTGTACCGCGCCAACGGCATCAATGCCGATGATGTCTTCGATTTCCTGTTCCACGCGCTCGGGGTCGGCGGCAGGCAGGTCGATTTTGTTCAAAACAGGCACGACTTCCACGCCCAAATCAATCGCGGTATAGCAGTTCGCCACGGTTTGCGCTTCCACGCCTTGTGACGCGTCAACGACCAAAAGCGCGCCTTCGCAGGCAGAGAGCGAACGGGATACTTCGTAAGAAAAGTCGACGTGTCCCGGCGTATCAATTAGGTTAAGCTGATACACCTGCCCGTCGCGTGCTTTATAGTTGAGCGCGGCGGTTTGCGCTTTGATGGTAATGCCGCGCTCTTTTTCGATGTCCATGGAGTCGAGCACCTGCGTACTCATTTCGCGCAAATCCAAACCGCCGCAGTATTGGATAAAACGGTCGGCAAGCGTCGATTTACCGTGGTCGATGTGGGCAATAATGGAGAAATTCCGTATGTTTTTCATATTGTTATTAAGATAAATGCAATTAAAGTCGGAAAGGCCGTCTGAAAAAACAGGGATTCGGTTTTCAGACGGCCTTAGAATAAGGTTGAATCGTTCCGTATTCTAACGGAAATTCAACGTTTCTGCATGATTTTATAGCGATTTGACAATCTCGGTCACCATCTTCGCCGAGCTGACAGCCGCCGTTTTCAAAAACTCTTCAAAGCTGATGTCCGCTTTCTCATCTGCCGAATCGGAGACGGCGCGAATAATTACAAACGGCACTTCCAACTGGTAACAAGTCTGCGCAATCGCCGCAGCTTCCATTTCCACTGCTTTTACTTCTGGGAAATGGCTGCGGATTTCCGCGACACCTTCGCTGCTGTGCACAAAACGGTCGCCACTGACAATCAGGCCTTGCGTGACAGCCGCTCCGTCAAACACTTGCGCCGCCTTTTCTGCTTGGCGAATCAAGTTTGAATCCGATGCAAACACGGCAGGAAGTTGCGGTACTTGTCCCCAAACATAACCAAAAGCCGTTACGTCAACATCATGATGCGCCACAGTTTCGCCGATGACCACATCACCGACCTTCAGGCCCTTGCCCAAACCGCCTGCACTGCCGGTATTGATGACGCAATCCGGTGCAAACTGATGAATGACCCAAGAAGTCGAAACCGCCGCATTGACTTTACCGATACCGCTCAAAACCAATACCATACGTTTTCCGGCCAATTCACCTTCATACGCCGAGAATTTACCGAAGGACACATGCTTGACATTGGTCATGCTTTCACGCAAAAGCTCGATTTCCTGTTCCATTGCGCCGACCACGGCAATTGTTTGTACTGACATCTCGTTACCTTTCCATTCACTAATCGGGCAACATTATAACAGCAGAATTTAAAATCACAGGGATACTGAAAAATCTGCTATATTCCCAGAACGACACCCAATTTAAAACAGATTGATGCTCCAGCTAGCAATCAGCAAATAATGATTGCATCTGTTATAATTACCATAGATAAAATAACTATATTTTAAATACCTAAATTCTTATGTTTAACGAAAATACTCCGGATGCAAAAGAAGAATTGTTCGCTTGGCTACGCCATATGAACAAATACAAAGGCTCCGACCTTTTCATTACCACCAATTTCCCACCGGCCATGAAAGTGGACGGCAAAATCATGCGACTGACTGATGAGCCGCTGAGTGCTGAAAAATGTATGGAAATCGCTTTTTCGATTATGTCTTCCAAACAAATCGAAGAATTTTCTTCCACCAACGAATGCAACTTCGCCATCAGCCTGCCCGATACCAGCCGCT
>NZ_JBQCWY010000143.1:0-6526 GCF_051956955.1 Neisseria sp. P0021.S005
TGCCCAATAAGCTCAGGCCCCATTTGGGCGCGGCCGGGCTGGGCTCGCAGAACATGGTGTTATAAATTGGGATAAGTTGCTCGTTTAGACGACGGGCGGTCGCAATATCGCCCTCAAGGGCGGCTCGACACATATCGGCAAAGAGTTTCGGTGCAACGTTGGCTGCGACGGTTACCACGCCATGACCGCCACACAGCATGAAAGGCAGGCCGGTAGGGTCATCGCCGGAGAACACGGCAAAACCTTCAGGAACGCTGTTGATCAATTCGATGTTGTTGCCGATATTGCCGCTGGCTTCTTTCACACCGACGATATTCGGAATCTCGGCCAAACGCAAAATAGTGTCGTTGCTCATGCTCACGACGGTACGGCCGGGAACATTATAAATAATCATCGGAATCGAAGTGGCTTCGGCGATGGCTTTGAAATGTTGGTAAATGCCTTCTTGCGAAGGTTTGTTGTAGTAGGGAACAACAGATAAGGTGTAGTCCGCACCGGCTTGCTCGGCTGCTTTGGAAAGGGCGATGGCTTCGACAGTATTGTTGGCGCCTGTGCCGGCGATAACGGGAACGCGCTTGTTGACGTGTTTGACAGTGGCTTCAATAACGGCCAAATGTTCTTCGACAGGCAGGGTGGCTGACTCGCCGGTGGTACCGACTGCGACGATGCCGTCGGTGCCGTTTTCAATGTGCCAGTCGATTAAGTCATGAAGTTGTTCGTAGTTGATGCTGCCGTCTTGATTCATCGGAGTAATCAGGGCAACCAGACTGCCTTTTAACATACGGAAACCTTTAATTTTATGGTGTGGGTGGATTATTCATCGGATTGTAGCTTACTTTGTTGTTTGTGTGAAACATATCCGCTATGAGGCCGGGCCGTTTAATCGTGACTTGTCATTATCTTAATGAATAATACATTTTTAAATCATTGGTTTGTTTGTTTTAAGATGGAAAAATGATGTCAAGAATTAAAATGTGTTAAGGCGGTTTGAGGCCGTCTGAAAACGATTGGGCGGAGCTTTCAGACGGCCTGATGGTTTTGAATTTGCTGATACATTTCAAATTGGTTAAAATACGCATCTTAATATTTTTTAACGATTCTTGAGAGAAGGTTCAACATGGCCGGAATGACTGAAAAACAAGCGGAACCGCTTGATTTGGTTTATGGTTTGGAAGATAAGCCGCCGTTTGGGAATGCGTTGTTGAGTGCGGTTACGCACCTTCTAGCGATTTTTGTTCCGATGATTACTCCGGCACTGATTGTCGGTGGGGCATTGGAGCTGCCGGTTGAAATGACGGCTTATTTGGTGTCGATGGCGATGGTGGCTTCCGGTGTCGGTACTTATTTGCAGGTCAACCGTTTCGGGCCGGTCGGTTCGGGTATGTTGTCGATTCAGTCGGTCAACTTCTCTTTTGTTACCGTGATGATTGCACTCGGTACCGGTATGAAAGAGGGCGGCTTGACTGAAGATGCGATGATTTCAACGCTTCTGGGCGTGTCCTTTGTCGGCGCGTTTTTGGTGTGCTTCTCCGCTTGGCTTTTGCCTTATTTGAAAAAAGTGATTACGCCGACTGTAAGCGGCGTGGTCGTCATGCTGATTGGCCTGAGCTTGGTGCATGTCGGTATTACCGATTTCGGCGGCGGCTTCGGTGCGAAAGCAGACGGTACGTTCGGCTCGATGGAAAACTTGGGGCTGGCGTCGCTGGTGTTGCTGATTGTATTGGTTTTCAACTGCTTGAAAAATCCATTGCTGCGTATGAGCGGCATCGCGGTGGGTTTGATTGTCGGTTATATTGTTGCGCTGTTTTTGGGCAAAGTAGATTTTTCTGCCCTGCAAAACTTGCCGCTGATTACCCTGCCTGTTCCGTTTAAATATGGTTTCGCATTTGATTGGCACGCGTTTATCGTTGCCGGTGCGATTTTCTTGTTGAGCGTATTTGAAGCAGTGGGCGACTTGACGGCGACTGCAATGGTCTCCGAGCAGCCGATTGAGGGTGAGGAATACACCAAACGCCTGCGCGGCGGCGTATTGGCAGATGGTTTGGTGTCTGTGATTGCGACTGCGTTGGGCTCTTTGCCTTTGACCACTTTTGCGCAAAATAACGGCGTGATTCAAATGACAGGCGTGGCTTCGCGTCATGTGGGCAAATATATTGCGGCGATTTTGGTATTGTTGGGCTTGTTCCCTGTCATCGGCCGCGCGTTTACCACGATTCCGAGTCCGGTTTTGGGTGGTGCGATGGTGTTGATGTTTGGTCTGATTGCGATTGCCGGTGTGCGGATTTTGGTTAGCCACGGTATTCGCCGTCGTGAAGCGGTCATCGCGGCTACTTCTGTCGGTTTGGGTTTGGGCGTGGCGTTTGAGCCGGAAGTGTTCAAAAACCTGCCGGTATTGTTCCAAAACTCAATTTCCGCAGGCGGTATTATGGCGGTATTGTTGAACTTGGTTTTGCCGGAAGATAAAACCGATAAAGCGGTTAAGGTTGAAACCGACAGTTTGGATCACTAAGCAAGCTTTATTCAAAGGCCGTCTGAAGTTTCAGACGGCCTTTGGTTTTTCGGCTATAATATTGTTTTTATTTGTTATCCGAGTGGTTCGGATAGCTCTACCCGGAAAGGTTTTATATGACGGTTTATTCACTTTTTATCACTTGTCCTCGCGGTTTGGAAGTGCCTTTGACGCAGGAACTCGAAAATATGGTATGTCAGGATATCCGCGCTGTTGACGGCGGTGTGGCATGTAAAGGCACGATGGAGCAGGTGTATCGCATCAACCTGTATTCGCGCGTTGCCAGCCGTGTTTTGCTGCGCTTGACCAAAGGTGGTTATCGCAATGAACACGATATCTACAAATTGGCACGAAATCTCCATTGGACAGGTTGGTTTAAGCTGGAGCAGACCTTTAAAGTCAAAGTCGAAGGCAAGCGCGCTAATGTGAAAAGCTTGGATTTTGTCGGTTTGAAAATCAAAGATGCCGTCTGCGATGCCTTCCGCGATATTTATGATGCGCGTCCGAGCGTGGGTAAAATCAACCCCGATATCCGCATTCATGCCTTTATCGATGAGCGCAATGTGGAAATCTTTATCGATACTTCCGGCGAAGCACTCTTCAAACGCGGCTATCGTCAGGATACCGGCGAAGCGCCATTAAGAGAGAACTTAGCGGCAGGTTTGCTGCTTTTGGCAGGCTACGACGGTACGCAGCCTTTCCAAGACCCGTTTTGCGGTAGCGGTACGATTGCCATTGAGGCAGCATGGATTGCGACACACCGTGCGCCGGGCTTGATGCGCCGTTTCGGTTTTGAAAAACTGCAAAACTTCGACAAAGAAAAATGGCAAGCCTTGCGCCGTGAAGCTGAAAAACAAATCAAACCGGCAGCCGCGCCCATTTCCGGCAGCGACAACGACCGTTATATGATTCGTGCCGCATTGGCCAATGCTCAAGCCGCCGAAGTGGATAATTTCATCCGCTTTGACGTGCAAGATGCGCAGACCGCTCGACCAAACGGCGAACACGGCATTATGATTTCCAATCCGCCTTATGGTGTGCGCCTTGCCGAAATTCAGGCTTTACAGGCGCTTTATCCGCAACTGGGGACATGGTTGAAACAGCATTACGCAGGCTGGCTTGCCGGAATGTTGACCGGCGATCGCGATATGCCGAAATTTATGCGCCTTTCTCCGAAGCGTAAAATTCCATTGTTCAATGGCAACTTGGATTGCCGATTGTTTTTGATGGATATGGTTAAAGGCTCGAATCGGGGCTAAAACCTGAAATAGAGGCCGTCTGAAAGATGATTTCAGACGGCCTTTTTTGATTTGTTAAAACCGTCTTTGTTATAACGGAGTTTGCTTTACGTATTCTGATTTTAGGCCGTCTGAATCGTGTTCAGACGGCCTTTTTATTGGTTTAAAACTGCTATTTTATAGTAATAGACAATCATATAAATAATAAAAATCTATTACATGAGTAAAATGCATTGTTAAATAAAAATACCATATCTAGTAGTCTTGTGTTTTAATTCGCACCATATATTGTGTTTTGTGGTATTGCAATGAGTAGCTTGAAATTTACAGTTGAGCAAATTGTCTGGCAGGAAGTGCCGGGCGAAGTGTCGCTGGCATTTCTGTTTTCAGGTTGTCCGCTGCGTTGTAAAGGTTGCCATAGTGCCGATACATGGAAAGAGGGCATTGGCACGGAATTGACCGAGGATTATTTAAAAGGCCGTCTGAAACGCTATCGCGGATTAATCAGCTGTGTGTTGTTTATGGGCGGAGAATGGCAACCGAAATCCTTGCAGAAAATGCTGGCCATTGTTGCCCAGGAAGGTTTGAAAGCCTGCTTGTACACCGGCCTAGAGCGTGAGGAGCTGGAGGCGGCCTCAGACGGCATTCTGCCTTATTTGACGTATCTGAAAACCGGCCGCTGGCAGATGGAGCTGGGCGGCTTAGACAGTCCGGCCACCAATCAGAAGTTTATCGATTTGCGCACGGGCGAGGTGTTGAACCGCTTGTTTATCAAAGACAAACCTGCGCCTAAAGTTTTTCCAGTGGCTTCAATTTAGCTTAATGCTGTATTGCACTGATTTAAATTGAATTTATTGTATTCGCTGACAGCGATGTTTCAGACGGCCTGACCGTCATTGCTTGATAAATCATCCAAACCATACAGGAGAATTAACATGATTCGGCTGCATCCCGAACAGTTAAACGGAAAACTACAATTTATGCGCGACTACATCAGCGCGCAAAACGCGGCGGACGGCTCGAAAATGGACGCCAACGCCAATGTTACCCAGAAAAACATCGCCACGATGGAAGCGGAAATCATGAAAGACTTTTTCGTGCAGATTAACCGCGCCCAAGTATCGCGTAAAATCGCCGAAATTTTCGACCAATTCGTCGCCGACGAATACATCCGCCAAATTGAGGCGCATGAGATTTATGTACACGACGAAACCAGCCTCAAGCCTTATTGTGTGTCGGTTACGCTGTATCCCTTCCTGCTCGACGGCTTAAGCAAACTCGGCGGCGAATCTAAGGCACCGCAACATCTGGCTTCGTTTTGCGGTTCGTTTATCAACCTGGTGTTTGCCATCAGCGCGCAATTTGCCGGCGCGGTGGCAACGGTGGAATTTCTGACTTATTTCGACTACTTCGCCCGCAAGGACTACGGCGACGATTATTTGGAAACCCACGGCAAAGAAATCGCCAACCATATGCAGCAGGTGGTGTACAGCATCAACCAGCCTGCCGCCGCGCGCGGTTATCAGAGCGTGTTTTGGAATATTTCCGTTTACGATCAATACTATTTCGACGCGATGTTCGGCGATTTCGTCTTCCCCGATTTCAGCAAACCGGTGTGGGCGAGCGTGGCGAAGCTGCAAAACTTCTTCCTCAAATGGTTCAATCAGGAACGCACCAAAGCCGTTTTGACTTTCCCCGTCGTGACCGCTGCGATGCTGACCGACGGCGGCAAATGCAAAGACACCGTGTTTGCCGACGAAATGGCGAAAGAGTTGGCGGAAGGCAATTCCTTCTTCGTCTATCTTTCCGACAATCCCGACTCCTTGGCTTCCTGCTGCCGCCTGCGCAACGCCATCGAAGACCGCACCTTCAGCTACACACTCGGCGCGGGCGGTGTGGCGACCGGTTCCATCAACGTCATCACCATTAACATGAACCGATTGGAACAAGACGGGCGCGACCTTGCCGCCGAAGTGGCCAAAATCCACAAATACCAATACGCCTACCGCAAACTTATGGAAGAATACCAAGCCGCCGGAATGCTGCCCGTTTATGATGCAGGCTTCATTACGTTGGACAAACAGTTCCTCACCATCGGCATCAACGGCATGGCGGAAGCCGCCGAATCGCAAGGCATCAAAGTCGGTTACAACGACGACTACATTAACTTTGTCCAAGGTCGTCTGAAAACCATATTCGAAGCCAACCAAGCCGCCAGCAAACACTACGGCGTGAAGTTCAACACCGAGTTTGTCCCCGCCGAAAACCTCGGCGTAAAAAACGCCAAATGGGACAAAGCCGACGGCTACCAAGTCAGCCGCGAATGCTACAACTCCTATTTCTACGTCGTCGAAGACGAAGAAATCAACGCGCTCGACAAATTCCTGCTGCACGGTAAAGAACTGGTGGACTGGCTCGACGGCGGCTCCGCGCTGCACCTAAACCTCGACGAAGCCCTGCCCGAATCCGGCTACCGCTCGCTGCTGGACATCGCCGCACAAACCGGCTGCAACTACTTCTGCGTGAACGTGCGCATCACCATCTGCAACGAATGCGGCCACATCGACAAACGCACCCTGCACGCCTGTTCTGCTTGCGGCAGCCACGATATTGACTACGGCACTCGAGTGATCGGTTATCTGAAGCGCGTATCCGCCTTCTCAAGCGGTCGTCGCAAAGAGCACGCACTCAGACATTATCACCGTAAAGCGGCGTAATCATTGAAAAAAGGATTACTTAAAAAAGCAAAGGCCGTCTGAAATTTCAGACGGCCTTTAGT
>NZ_JBQCWY010000144.1:0-6488 GCF_051956955.1 Neisseria sp. P0021.S005
GTGATGACATCATAAGACACCCGCTCCACCTTCATCTCCGGACGGGTAAAACAGGCATAATCGCCCCAAATGTGTAGGCGGATTTGGTTTGCCATACAAACTCCTTAACACACAGCCGCCCGAAGGCGGCTGATTTTTTTAATACTGATAACCTATCAGCTTTAGTTTCAATACACGTATTTTAAGAATACGATACTATAAATTATTTTCGATAAACCATATTTAAATGTTAAAAAATAGAAGATTATAATTTAGTTATGTTCTTTCACTTAATATCTTCTGATATTCAGTTTTAATCATTGTTCTAATTTTCTCTGATATATCATTTTCAATATTCTTTCTGCTCGAAGCAGTTGGCTGATTTTCATAGTTAGATCCTGCTATCACAAAAGTAAGTTCAGCATCTTTATCAAATGATAATTTTTTTCTTGACGACGAACTAAAGAAAAAACATATTTTCAAGGTTCCTGAGTTTGAAGCACCAGAATACTTATAGGTTACAAGCATATTATGAATATAGTAATACTTATAATATATTTCATCTGACATTAAAAAGATATCATGTAGCCTATTTCCATCAATTTTCATTAATGTAACTGTGTTATTCATCCAAGAGACTTTAGGATCATTAGGTAGTAGGGTTTTCGAACCTTCCCTACTAATAACTATTTCATTCACATTATCTAATTTTAAATATTCTCCTAATCCACCTGTTAATCTTTTGAAAAACTTAACTCTTTCTATATCTTTAAAACTATCAAAAGTAATTCTCTCTTCTACATCACTGTTAGTAACACCTGATTGTCTTAGTTCTTTCGCGATCGCAATACCAAGCCTACGGTTTATGAGTTCGGTCTCACTAGATGTATGAGTATAAATAGATTCTAAGCTAATTCCATCATTTTGCTTTTCAATAATAATTTCTCCAGAAAAATCAAGCTCTCTATTCAAAAAATCTTTACTAAAATCTTTTCTCTTTATCTCGTATTGAATTTTAGCTTTATTAGCTCCAATAAATGTAAGTTTTGGTTTAGTATTTATTTCAATATTAGGAATATCTTGAAAAATATCAAAATCAGAAGAAAATAAATTTTTTAAAGGTTCTTTCCAATTTGCATCTTCATTAGACAACTCTAATTTTGAAATTTTACTTTTAGGCTTTAAATTTCTTGCAATTGATTTATCAATAATATTAGAGTATTCATTTGATGTTAACAGTGTAGCGACAAGAAGGGGAACAGAAAAAATTTTATCACCATTCCCACAAAATACACCTTTATTTTTTAAGGTATTATTTATTTCACCTTCAGAAATATGTTTGCTATTGAGAAGAACTCGTAATTCATTTCCAGATGGAATCAAACCTTTTAGATCTAATTTATTTTCCATTGTTTACTCCTGAAGCAAATCTAAAATTGAACTATTGTAAGAAAAAGGAATGATCTCTTCTCTTCTATCTTTAAATAAAGAACGAATCATTTTAGCCATATCTTTATTGATGACCGAATTGTAATCAGGAAATCCAATATAAATTTTTGCAACTAAGCCAGCAGAAAAATTTAAAGCATAGGCCATAAGATTTTTATACGCTATATCGCTGAAACTTTCCCTACTATATAAGTAAAATTGATTTTGACTATCTGCTGAAACAATAACTGGTATAATATCTGAAACAATTAACTCTATAGGTAAAAAATGACCTTTTCTATCTGATTCAACTGAAATAGAAGTTCCGATCTTAGGATAATAAAATTGATACTCTCCTTTATTAGATCGTTTTTCTAAATCATTTATTACTTTTAAAAGAAAGCTTGCTCTAGCGCTATCTATAATATAATAGGGGGTATCGCCCTTTAAATCTGGTCTAGACTTTGCAATAATAGGCAAAATGCTTCGATCAATTTCATTTTTATTACTATGTAACCAAATCAGTATCCCAATATCTTTTCGATTCTTTTTGATGGTAGTCAGCCCAATCAATGAATTGAATTCTTCATCATACTTTGCACATGCAATAATTTCCTCAAGCCCTTTAATATGACTCCTGAATTCGCTAGTAACAGCAGACTCACTAGTTCCATATCCTTCCATTTTATGTTTAACAGAAATATGAGCTATAACCGTCGTATCATCATGAAATGGAGTATCATATAAATATATTATATCCTCTCCATGACTTTTCTTTTGATTTCCTGAACTATTTACATGATTATCATCAGAGCATGCAATCGAAATATTATGAATTTGTTCTTTCCACCCTATTTTCTCTAACAATTTTTCAGCAATCTTCTCACCAATATCACCAGATTTTTTTGAAATTTCACCTGCCATATTATTTTCCTTCTTTAATATCAACGATTGCTTTATAACCAAAATCAGTCTTTTGAACTTCAAATGACATAATTTTTGTATTAGGATTTGAAATCACAATTTCTATGCCATCTAATAACGGAATTTTCTTTGATATTACTTTGATATATTTTGATAGTCTTGATTTATCAACTGAAAAATCCACATCTAAATCAACCCCATGTTTAATACCAAATCCATCTACAATAGAATTAATATCTTCTTCACGAAGAAAATTACTAGATATTTTTTTTAACTGATTAATTGAGAATGAATCTTCATTTGCTAAAGATTCTGAAAATTTCAAAATATTTTCTGGATTCGTAATTTTCTTGGAAATTGCAGCACTAATGCCACCGATTATTTGTGTATATTTTTTAGGAGTATTTTTAGGAGTTGCTTTTATAAATGACTCTAACCAATATTTGGTTTTCTTTCCTAAGCTATCAATAATAAAAGTAATATCTTCAATAGATAAAATTACAGCGCCTTTTTGAATAGAATCGATAGCAATACCATCTCGTTTAATAATCTCAATGATTCCATTGTGATTTTCAATATCTAAATAACTGTTTTTGGTCTCAATTCTAAATAAGCCAATAGCCTGAATATATTGTTCAGCATATTTTATTCCAGTAAATAATATTTCAATAAATTCTCCTCCGCCAATATTTGGGTGAGATGAGCAAATATATAAATGTTTTGCTATAGCCAAAGAAGCATTAAAGAAATTTTCATTATCTTCAAATATCAGCGATGTATAATGCTTAACTAAATTAAGATTGATATTAGATTCATGAGTTAGAGTATATTCATTTTCACTCCTTAAAACAGGAAGAAGAAAATGTTTTAATAAAAGTTCATCTAACGCTGAGTGGCTTTCTAGTTCAGCATCTGATAACTGCATACCTTCATCTCTGAACTGATTCCCTATTTTATGAACAATTACTTTTTCAACTTTTGCTTCACTTAAATCAAATTTCTCAGTCATTATCTTATCTCCACCAATCACTCGTAATTTTCATTACGAGTCAATTATCTTCCTACTTTTAGGAGAATGCAATATTTTTTTTCTAAAGCTGTTAAGTTAATCAAAACACCAAACTCTCTCCCTTCAAAAACGCTGTATCCTCCCAAGAAAGCCCCGCCACATCATCATACAAATCAAGTCCAATCAGCGTATAAAACTGTTTGCCGAAGTTTTTCTCGTTAATCGGTTCGATACGTCCCGCTTTATACAAAGCGGCGAGGGCTTTTTCGGGGATTTGGACGGTGTAGGGTTGCAATTTGCGTAGCAGTCCGCCAATGTGGTCGGCGTGGTGCAGGCTGCTAATGAGGTTTTCGGCATCAACATCGAACGGAATAATCAGCGGCTGCATATGGCTTTCGATCATGCGGAACTTGTCGGCGATGGTTTGGAATGGGAAATCGAGGCTTTGCCCTGCATCGTTGTGCATTTTCAGGATTTTTTTATTGTCCAGTTCGCTGCCTTTTAATTGATAAAGCTCGGCGAAGTAGGCGGCGACGGCTTGGGTAGATAAGAGATCGTCTGAAAAGCTGTCGGCGGTCAGACGCATGACGGCTGCTTGGGCTGCAAGTTCTGGAGGGGCTTTCCATTGTTCTTCGGGCGCGAATATCCAGACAAAACTGTTTTCAGACGGCCTTTTGCCTTCGCGGTTGCAGCGTCCGGCGGCTTGGGCGACGCTGTCCAAGCCTGCCTCAGCGCGCATCACCAGCGGAAAATCCACATCAACGCCGGCTTCGATTAAGGAGGTGGCGATAACGCGGCAGGGTTTGCCGTTTTTCAGACGGCCTCGGATTTCATCGAGCTTTTGGCTACGGTGTTTGGCGCACATTAAGGTAGTCAGGTGGAATGTGCCCTCAAGGTATTTGGCTTGGTCGTAGAGGCTGCGGGCGTGGCGGCGGTTATTGACGATGACGAGCATTTGCGGGTGTTCGCCAAGTTTGGCGAGCAGGTCGGCGTCGGTTTGTGTGCCAATGTGTTGCACGCTGGTGCGGCGCAGTTTGTCGAAAAGTGCGGTCGGTTTTGGGGCTATTTCGCGCACGTTTTCAAAGCCGCGATAGAAGCCGTTTTCGGCTTGCACGGCTGGCTGGGTGGCGGTGCACATGACGACGCTGCAGCGGTAGTTTTGCGCCAATTCTTTGATGGCTTGCATGATAGGCAGCAACAGATTGAGCGGCAGCATTTGCGCTTCGTCGAGGATGATGACGGAGCCTGCGATGTTGTGCAGCTTGCGGCAGCGCGAGGAGCGGTCGGCAAAGAGGGATTCAAAGAATTGCACGGCAGTGGTCACGACAATCGGCGCGTCCCAGTTTTCCGAGGCAAGTCGCAATTTGTCTTTGGTGGCCTCATTTTGCAGTTTGCCATCGTCGAAGGTGCTGTGGTGTTCCAACACGGCTTGTTCGCCCAATTCGCCAAAGGCTTTGCGGAATTCAGCGGCATTTTGTTCGATGATGCTGGTGAACGGGATGACGTAAATCACGCGCCGCATACCGTGCCGTTTGGCGTATTCCAGCGCAAATGCCATGGAAGTGAAAGTTTTGCCGCCGCCGGTCGGCACGGTGAGCGTGAACAGCCCTTGCGGTTGTGCCGCTTGTTCTACGGCATGATCGAGAATTTCGCTGCGCAGGCGGTTTAAGGCGGCATTGCGTTTTTCAGCTTCGGTTTGCTCTGAAGCTTGGGCGACACGTCGTCGGAAAGCGTTGATAAATTGATTGAAATTGTGTTGTAAGGCGTTTAAATCGGGATAACCGCCGCGCTCGACGGCGTTGTTTTCTAGGTTTAAATAAAAGGCTTCGGTATCGAGATAATCGGCATCCACTAAACAGGAATAGAGCATTCGGGTAAAGAAGGCGTAGGAGAAAAAAGGATGATGCGCATCGGCTTTGAGTGGTGGGGCGGACAGGTTTTGAGGGAGCTTGATTTCTTGTTGCCATAGGTTATCGAGGGTGGGAATATCTGCGCCGAACTGCAACGCCAAACGCTGTTTTAACGTGCGGCGGTTATCGCCTTCGCCATTTCCATTTGCCAGCCCGGCATGATGCCCCGCAATGCAAAACGCCATCAGCTTGCCGATAACATTTCCCCAACGCTCGATGGCAACTTTGGCTCCGGCAGTAGCATGATCGACTGATGGGCCACCATGCAATCGGTGATTAAAGGGTTCCGAATATTTCCCTAAGTCATGAAGCTGTCCCGTCTGGTAGGCAATTTCCTGCGCCCCGAATACCCGAGCAAACTCCGCCGCTATTTCCCCAACATTGACCAAATGGCTTTGCAAGGTTTGCCAACGTTCATAAGGTAAGAGATTACCGAGTTTATCTTGCGCGGAATGGGCGTAGTAAATTAAGGGTTTCATATTGAAATTCTAAAAAATTCAAACTGATATCATGCAATGATAATATGATATTAAATTTAATATGTAAATAGAAAAAATGCCGTCTGAAACTTTTTCAGACGGCATTGTCATTTATTACCTTTATAACTTACTTCTAATATCCTCCACTGCTTTCACTAAAGCCTCGGAAAGCGAAGGATCAAAAGAAGAGTGGCCTGCTTGGACGATTCTCAATTCCGCTTCTGGGAAGGCTTGCGAGAGTTCCCACGCGCTTTGCATCGGGGTGCATAGGTCGTAGCGGCCTTGGACGATGATGGTTGGGATATGGCGGATTTTGTCGATGTTTGCCAAGATAGCTTTATCGCCCTGCAACCAACCTTCGTTCACGAAGTAATGGTTTTCCATTCTTGCGATGGCAAGGGAGGCTTGCGGGTCTTCATCTACGTCTTTAGGTTCAAACCGAATAAGGTAGCTTTCCCAATCTGCCCATGATTTAGCTGCTTTGAGGCGCGTAGCTTCATCTTCGCTGAACAGCATTTCATGGTAGGCTTTAATTAGGGCTTGGCGTTTGTTTTCGGCTACGGGGGCAATGAATTTTTGCCATTGAGCCGGATAAATTTGGCTTACGCCACCTGCTTCGTTCAACCATGCCATTTCAGACGGCCTGCACAGGAAAATACCGCGCAAAACTAAGCCGCTGACGCGATCGGGATGGGTTTCGGCATAAGTCAGCGACAAGGTGCTGCCCCATGAGCCGCCGAAAACCAGCCATTTTTGAAT
>NZ_JBQCWY010000145.1:0-6400 GCF_051956955.1 Neisseria sp. P0021.S005
CTAAAAACTATTAAAAAGGGAATATTGGGTTTTAAAACTCAATCGGTAAATTTTTTTTTGTGAAATATTAATGATGAAAAAATCTTTCTTCACGCTTGTTCTATATTCGTCTCTACTGACTGCCAGCGAAATTGCCTATCGCTTTGTATTCGGGATTGAAACCCTGCCGGCGGCGAAAATTGCGGAAACGTTTGCGCTGACATTTGTGATTGCTGCGCTGTATCTGTTTGCGCGTTATAAGGTGACGCGTTTGTTGATTGCGGTGTTTTTTGCGTTCAGCATTATTGCCAACAATGTGCATTACGCGGTTTATCAAAGTTGGATAACGGGCATTAATTATTGGCTGATGCTGAAAGAGGTTACCGAAGTCGGCAGCGCGGGCGCGTCGATGTTGGATAAGTTGTGGCTGCCTGCGTTGTGGGGCGTGTTGGAAGTCGTGCTGTTTTGCAGTCTTGCCAAATTCCGCCGTAAGACGCATTTTGCCGCCGATATTTTGTTTATTGCGGCGATGTTGCTGATTTTTGGACGTTCATTCAGTACGACGCAGGAACACGGTATTTCGCCCAAACCGACATACAGCCGCATCAAAGCCAATTATTTCAGCTTCGGCTATTTTATCGGGCGTGTGTTGCCGTATCAGTTGTTTGATTTAAGCAAGATTCCTGTGTTCAAACAGCCTGCGCCAAGCAAAATCGGGCAGGGCAGTGTTCAAAATATCGTTTTGATTATGGGCGAAAGCGAAAGTGCGGCGCATTTGAAATTGTTTGGCTACGGACGCGAAACTTCGCCGTTTTTGGCCCAGCTGTCGCAAGCCGACTTTAAGCCGATTGTGAAACAAAGCTATTCTGCCGCTTTGATGACGGCTGTGTCCCTGCCCAGCTTTTTCAATGCGATACCGCATGCCAACGGTTATGAGCAAATCAGCAGCGGCGATACCAATATGTTCCGCCTCGCCAAAGAGCAGGGCTATGAAACGTATTTTTACAGCGCGCAGGCTGAAAACGAGATGGCGATTTTGAACTTAATCGGTAAAAAGTGGATAGACCATCTGATTCAGCCGACGCAGCTGGGCTATGGCAACGGCGACAATATGCCTGATGAGAAGCTGTTGCCGCTGTTCGACAAAATCAATTTGCAGCAGGGCAAGCATTTTATCGTGTTGCACCAACGCGGTTCGCACGTCCCATACGGCGCATTGTTGCAGCCTCAAGATAAAGTATTCGGCGAAGCCAATATTGTGGATAAATACGACAACACCATCCACAAAACCGACCAAATGATTCAAACCGTATTCGAGCAGCTGCAAAAGCAGTCTGACGGCAACTGGCTGTTTGCCTATACCTCCGATCATGGCCAGTATGTGCGCCAAGATACCTACAATCAAGGCACGGTGCAGCCCGACAGCTATCTTGTGCCGCTGGTGTTGTACAGCCCGAATAAGGCCGTGCAACAGGCTGCCAACCAAGCTTTTGCGCCTTGCGAGATTGCCTTCCATCAGCAGCTTTCAACGTTCCTGATTCACACACTGGGCTACGATATGCCGGTTTCAGGTTGTAGCGAAGGCTCGGTAACGGGCAATCTGATTACAGGCGATGCAGGCAGCTTGAATATTCGCGACGGCAAGGCGGAATATGTTTATCCGCAATAAGCGGCGAGAAAACCAATAAAGACAAATTTAGATGATGTCGGGGATAGATGCCCGACCGACAAGACTATGCAAAATATGAAAAACCAAGTACGCGGATCAGGCATGGATGCCCGATCCAACCCAGCCAATGTTTCAGACGGCCTGCAAAACAGTTCGGGCCATATCGGTGCCAACACGCGCTACCGCCTGACCAAGCTCGGCGAGCAAATGGCGCGCCTGCCCATTGACCCGAAAATCGCACGCATTTTGTTGGCGGCGAAGAAACACGACTGCATGGCGGAAATATTGGTGATTGCGTCCGCGCTATCGATTCAAGATCCGCGCGAGCGGCCGCTGGAAGCGCGCGATGCCGCGGCCAAGGCGCATGAACGCTTTACCGACAAGCAATCCGACTTCCTTGCCTATCTGAATATTTGGGACAGCTTCCAGCGCGAGCGCGATAAAGGCTTGTCCAACAAGCAGCTGGTGCAGTGGTGTCGCCAATATTTCCTGTCACACCTGCGTATGCGCGAATGGCGCGAGCTGCATCACCAGCTTGCCCAAACCGCGATTGAAATGGGTTTGACCACTAAAGAAGCAGCGTTTCGACAACCTTCTACCCAAGAGCAATTAAGGCCGTCTGAAAGCCAAGGCGACCAAGATTTGGCGGCCAAACTCAAACAAAAACAACTGGATAAGAAACAACATCGCGCACAAATCCGTGCCGCCAAAGAAGCCGGCTACGAACAAATCCACCGCGCCCTGCTGACCGGCCTTATCGCCAACGTTGGCATGAAATCGCCCGACGGCAACGACTATACTGGCGCGCGCGGCAGCCGTTTCCACCTTTTCCCTGCATCAGCCCTGTTCAAAGCCAAGCCCAAATGGGTGATGGCGGCAGAATTGGTTGAAACCACGCGCCTTTACGCGCGCGACGTCGCCGTTATCCAGCCCGAATGGATCGAGCAGGAGGCGCCGCACCTCGTCCGCTACCATTATTTCGAGCCGCACTGGGAACAAAAACGCGGCGAAGTCGTCGCCAGCGAACGCGTGACGCTTTACGGCCTGACCGTATTGCCGCGCCGCCCCGTGTCTTACGGCAAAGTTGCGCCCGAAGAAGCACGCGAAATCTTTATCCGCGGCGCATTGGTGGCGCAGGAAAGCAATCTTCAGACGGCCTTTTTTGCCCACAATAAAAAGCTGATTAAAGAAATTACCGAACTCGAACACAAGTCTCGTAAGCAAGACGTATTGGTCGATGACGAAGCCCTGTTTGCGTTTTATAACGAACGCCTGCCCGAGCTGGTGTGGAAAGACGCGAAAGGCGGCGTTTGGGGAAGCGAAGAATCCGTACGGCTTATTGAATCCGACAAAGCCGAAAGGTCGTCTGAAAATGAGCGCAACGAGTTTCGTAAAAACAAGCGTAATGGGTCTCGCCAAAATGAAAATCACGGCTACACCGTAGGTTGGGTTGAAAACCCAACATCAGCCGCAACTGCAAAAACTGTTGGGTTTGACAACCCAACCTACGCTACCCAGCAACCCACCCCCTCCCCCGCAGGGGAGGGTCGGGGAGAGGGCAAAACAGTTGCCACCCAAACCAACTTTTCCGCAACCTCAACAAACCCTCTCCCTAGCCCTCTCCCACAGGAGAGGGGACAGAGTGCCGCAGCTTCAACAGTTCCAGACGACCCCAAACCCAAAAAGCAGCCTGCACTCCCAAAAGGCCGTCTGAAACCTTTGCCCCTTGCCGATATCCGCACCTTTGAAGCCTGGCTCAAAACCGCCGAGCGCGACAATCCGCGCCTCCTGTTCCTCAGCCGCGACGATTTGATGCAACACGCCGCCGCGCACATTACCGAAGAGCAGTTCCCCAAATTCTGGCAAACCGCAGACGGCAAGTTCAAACTTTCCTACCGCTTCGAGCCGCACCATCCGCTTGACGGCGTGACCATGACCGTGCCGCTGACCGTCCTCAACCGCCTGCACGCGCCGTCGCTCGAATGGCTGGTGCCCGGTATGTTGCGCGAAAAAATCCAGCTGCTGATTAAAGCCCTGCCGAAGCAAATCCGCCGCATTTGCGTGCCCGTACCCGATTTCATCACCAAATTTCTCGAAAGCAATCCCGACCGCCAAGCGGCCATTATTCCCCAGTTGGCGCACTTTATCGCCAAAAGCGCCGGCGATATGCGGATTCTCGAGCAAATCGACCAAGACGCATGGGCGGCGCAAGAATTGCCCGAACACTGCTATCTGAATCTGCGCATTATCGACGACGGCGGACAAGAGCTTGCCGGCGGCCGCAAACTGCACGAATTGCAACAACAACTTGGCAAAGCCGCCGCCACCACCTTCCGCGACAACACCCAAGAATTCGAGCGCGACAACGTGACCACATGGGACATCGGCACCCTGCCCGAATCCATCAAATTCGCCCGCGGCAAACAGCAGCTCACCGGCTACCTCGGCCTGCAAAAAGAAAAAGACGGCCGCATCGCCCTGCGCCTATTCGACACGTCCGCCGCCGCCGAACAAGCCCACCGATTAGGCGTGATCGAACTCATGAAACTACAACTAAAAGAACAAGTTAAAGACCTGAACAAAGGCATCCAGGGCTTCACCCAAGCCGCCATGCTGCTCAAACACATCAACGCCGACACCCTGCGCGACGACCTCACCCAAGCCGTCTGCGACCGCGCCTTTATCGGCGAAGACGAACTGCCGCGCAACGAAAAAGCCTTCAAAGAACAAATCAAACGCGCCCGCAGCCGCCTGCCCGCCGTCAAAGAAGCCCTCAGCCGCTACCTGCAGGAAACCGCAGCCGCCTACGCCGAACTGAACGGTAAACTCGGCAAACACCCACTCACCCACCTCATGCGTCAACGCCTGCAAACCCTGCTCGCCCCCGGCTTTGCCAGCCATACCCCATGGGCACAATGGCCGCGCCTCCCCATCTACCTCAAAGCCATGACCCTGCGTCTCGAAAAATACAGCAGCAACCCCGCCCGCGACGCAGCCCGCGAAGCCGATATTCAAGAGCTGGAACAAATGTGGCAGGAAAAAACCGACAGTCTGATCAAACAAGGCCTCCCCATTTCAGACGGCCTTGCAGGGTTTAAATGGATGATTGAAGAATTGAGAGTGTCGCTGTTCGCGCAGGAATTGAAGACACCATATCCGGTGTCGGTGAAGAGGTTGATGAAGGAGTGGGGGGAAAGTAAATGAAAGCTAACTAAAAAATATAATGCATATGTTTTTATGCAATTACTGCAAAATAAAATATAAGATAGTACAATCTAGACCATTTCAAATAAAAAAAATATACAAAATATTGTATCAAATATTTTTTTAATACTTATATGAATGATACGTTATGGAGTTTAGCAACATGGCACAAAATAATTTAATTAATCCAAATTCAGATAAAAATACTGTAGATCAACTAGATTTGTCAGATCGAAATAATTTCCCTTTATTCATAAAAAAAATAACCATAGATCGATTAAAACAAATTAATAATCTAACTGTAGAATTTAAGCATCCTATCTCCATTATTGCAGGTGTCAACCGTTCAGGAAAAACCACTATGCTGACCACAATTGCATGTAGTCATGAGAATTTCAAAAAGAGGAATATAACGAATGGCATTCTAGAAAGGCATACATGGCAAGATTTTATGAAATTCACAGTAAATGATTGCCAAAATGATGATTACAAATATTCCATTGAATATAAAATTGGTGGCAAAATCCAAACAAAGAGTGGAAAGCGAAATCAGTTTACGAAAAAATGGTCTGGGGTAGCAAAAAAAGAAGGACAAATTAAAAATAGGGAAGTTAGATATATAGACCTATCTAGACTATTACCTGCTCGTAATTTTGGAAAGGCTATTCTACGAAAAAATCCCAGCAACAGTGCTGTAGATGCAAAACTAACGATGTGCTTATCGCATATTTTAGAAACTAATTTTACTATAACAACCCAATTTTCTCATCAAGATAAGGACACTTTTTGCTATCAAGGGTTATATTCTAGTTTTAATGCTGCCTCAGGCGAAGAATCTTTAATTAGATTATTAAGAGAGATTATAGAGGCATCAGAAAAATCATTAATTTTAATTGATGAAATAGAGGCTAGCTTACACCCCAAAATTCAACGTAGGCTAATAGATATTCTATATTTCTTTTCTAGATATGAAAAGAAACAGTTTATTATTACCTCCCACTCTCCAATAATTTTATCATGCTTACCTAAACACAGTAGAATTTTCATAGAGGAAAAAAATGGCAACTATAAATGCGAACAAGATAAAAGTATAAACTTCATCTTGTCAAAAATGGATTCAATTACATATCCATTAATTGATTTATGCTGTGAAGATGCGGTTGCAATGAGAGTTATAAATAAGTTACTGGATGAATTAATTCATCAAGATTCTTCATATCGAAATTTGATTAACGTTATGGTAACAGGTGCTGCATCAACGACCTTCAATATATTTAACGCTTTCAAAAATACATATAAAGATAGAAAGATTAAAACGGGATATGCTTGTATTTTAGATGCAGATATGAAATCAAACCAAACATACCAAAATAATGAATATATTCATTTTTTACTAGGTCAATATACTAATGAAAATCCCGAAACATTTTTAGTAAAAGAATATTTAGGCCAAAATCCACATGAGAATCTTCAATATTATGTAAATAATGCTAATAACCATGTTCTTTTTAAGAAGATGCATGAATTAGATATAGTTAATTCAAATAC
>NZ_JBQCWY010000146.1:0-6378 GCF_051956955.1 Neisseria sp. P0021.S005
GCGATATGTTGAAAAACGGCCGACGCGGCTCGTTGTCGGGCAATCTGACCATCAAAGGCAAGCAAGGCCATATTGCCTATCCGCATTTGGCAATCAATCCCGTGCATACTTTTGCCCCGGCCTTGCTAGAGTTGACACAGGAAGTCTGGGACGAGGGTAACGAATACTTTCCGCCGACCAGTTTCCAAATTTCCAATATCAACGGCGGCACAGGCGCGACCAATGTTATTCCGGGCGAGCTGAACGTCAAATTCAATTTCCGTTTTTCTACCGAGTCCACCGAAGAAGGTCTGAAACAACGCGTCCACACCATTTTGGACAAACACGGCGTGCAATACGATTTGCAGTGGTCTTGTTCAGGCCAACCTTTCCTAACCCACGCGGGCAAACTGACCGACGTGGCATGCGAAGCCATTGCCGAGATTTGTGGCGTTGAGGCCGAATTGTCCACTACTGGCGGCACTTCGGACGGACGCTTCATCAAAGCCATTGCCAAAGAACTCATCGAATTAGGCCCATCCAACGCGACCATCCACCAAATCAACGAAAACGTACGTTTGGAAGATATTCCGAAACTGTCGGCAGTGTATGAGGGTATGTTGACGCGATTGTTGAAGTGAAAAAGGCCGTATAGGCTTTGAAAAACGATAGGGCGATATGATTCTTTTGCTCTTTTTGTTTTCTCTTAAGTTATCGATAATTGGACAAGGCAAAATATGATTACTCTGCCTTCTTTAAACGAGCTTCCATCAAAGTGGAATGAAATCCGAGAGCAGTTGGAAACTGACTTTCCCGCTACTCTCGAAACCTTGCTGCACAAGCGTCTTACTGAACACGAAGCCAAGCAGTTTGAGCAGGATTTTATTGATTGTATCGGTTGTACGCCTGAGGAATATGTCCGTATCCGCCAAGCTATCCGATTGTTGGAAACGCGTTATCCAGATAGTCCGAATGAGCTGACTGTTGCCGCGCTTGCCACGCCCTTGGGCGAGATGTTGGCGGTGTTCGGCGGCAAGGGTTTGTGTCTGCTGGAATTTGTCGGGCAAAAACATATGGAACAGGAAATCATGGCTGTCCAAAAAGCTTTGCGCGGGCAGTTTATTTTTCAAGAAAATGAGCAAACGCAACTTTTACGTCAAGAATTGGATTTATACTTCCAAGGCCGTCTGAAAGTTTTTGCGACGCCTTTGGAAACGATAGGTACAGCCTTTCAGCAGCAGGTATGGAATGCGTTGCTGACTATTCCTTACGGCGAAACGCGCAGCTACAAGGAGCAGGCGCAACAGTTGGGTAATCCTAAAGCCATTCGCGCCGTTGCTGCTGCAAACGGGCAAAACAAGGTGTCTATCCTGATTCCCTGCCACCGTGTTATCGGCAGCGATGGCAAGCTGACCGGCTATGCAGGCGGTTTGAACCGCAAACAATCGTTGCTTGCCTTGGAGCGAGGCGAGGTTCAGACGGCCTTGTTTTGAGTTTTGATAGAGGATAAGGGGCTGCACTATTAGCAGGCTTCGCATTCTGAAAAATTGAGCAGCAGAAGGTCGGTGGAAGCCCGACGAAATCTGCATGGAGAAAAATGTTGGGCAACGCCCACGCTAGAAAAGAGAAATACGACATGAGCCTGAAAAACCGCCATTTTCTAAAACTTTTGGATTTTACTCCGGAAGAAATTACTGCCTATCTCGACCTTGCCGCTGAATTGAAAGCCGCTAAAAAAGCGGGGCGCGAGGTGCAGCGGATGAAGGGAAAAAACATCGCCCTGATTTTCGAGAAAACATCGACCCGTACCCGTTGCGCGTTTGAAGTGGCCGCACGCGACCAAGGGGCGGGGGTCACTTATCTGGAGCCTTCTGCCAGCCAAATCGGGCATAAGGAAAGTATTAAGGATACGGCGCGTGTTTTGGGGCGGATGTTTGACGGCATTGAATATCGCGGTTTTGGGCAGGATGTAGTGGAAGAGCTGGCTAAGTATGCAGGCGTGCCTGTGTTCAACGGTTTGACCAACGAGTTTCACCCGACTCAAATGCTCGCTGATGCGCTGACGATGCGCGAGCATAGCGATAAGCCTTTGAACCAAATTGCGTTTGCTTATGTCGGTGATGCGCGTTACAACATGGCCAATTCGTTGCTGGTGTTGGCTGCGAAACTGGGCATGGACGTGCGTATCGGTGCGCCGAAAAGTTTGTGGCCGTCTGAAAACATTACCGAGACGGTGCAGGCTGTTGCTAAAGAGATCGGTGGACGGATTCTGTTGACGGAGAATGTGAAAGAAGCCGTGAAAGGCGTGGATTTTATCCATACCGATGTGTGGGTCAGCATGGGCGAGCCTAAAGAGGCTTGGCAGGAACGTATCGATTTGCTGAAAGATTACCGCGTTACGCCCGAATTAATGGCCGCGGCTGAAAATCCGCAAGTCAAGTTTATGCATTGCCTGCCTGCTTTCCATAATCGCGAAACCAAAGTCGGCGAATGGATTTATGAGACATTCGGCCTGAATGGCGTGGAAGTAACGGAAGAAGTCTTTGAAAGCGAAGCCAGCATCGTGTTTGATCAGGCAGAAAACCGGATGCACACGATTAAAGCGGTGATGGTAGCGGCATTGGGCGATTGAGTTTGGCGCTCAACGCTGCTTACTGCTTCATTTAATAGAGATTAAATAAAGGCCGTCTGAAAGAAAGACTTTCAGACGGTCTTGTTGTTGGATTGGGGGTTTATTGCCAAATCAGGACTTTGGGTTCGGGGGTTACTTGATAGCCTTCTTGACGCAATAGTTCGATTAGGCCTTTTTCGCTGGGTAAATGGGCAATGCCGACAGCAAAGAGGGTGCTTTGTTTGGCCGATTGCTTGCGGATTTCAGGCAACCATGCCAAGTTGCGGCGGATCAGGAGGTCGTTTTTCAGCCAATCGGACATGGCTTTGGCGTACTTGGTATCAACAAGTTTGAGGGTGCGCTGTTCGGTTTCTTCCAAAAGTGGGATGAGTTCTTCAAAGCGGCCGTCTGAATAGGCTTGATGGAGTTTTTTGATATCTTCGGTTTCTTCTTTATTGGTTTTAATGCTGGCTTTCAGAAAGTTGAGCATGGTCTCTTCAGGCTGGGCTTTGAAGATCGCGGTAACATCGTCCAAACTTTCCAATGAACCACGCGGCTTATTGATGTCGGCGGCCGCATTGGTCAGCAACATATCTGCACCGGTTTCTGCGCTATATCCTTGGGGAAATGCGCTGCCGGCAAAAACCAATGCTGCCCACGGATGGAGTTTGTCGGCAATTTGGGCAATGGGTCGGCTTTCTTCATTTTTTGAATAGATTTCTTGTAAAAGACGGAAATCTGTTTTGCCAAGCTTGCGACTGAGCGGTTCGGTACTCATGACCTCTTTGAAGTATTTTTGATACATTTTTTTTGTTTCCGGACTGCTGTCCGGCAATGCGTCAACTTCTGTGGTCAGTTGGTTGGTGGATTGCAACAGTTTGAGGGCATCGGAAGACAAGGTCTGATTGGTTTTCCCCATGTGGATGGTGCCGAGCAGATAGGAATCGGGTTGGCCTTCTTTGCTGATTTTCCAAACATTGCTGGTGAGTTTAGGCTGCTGCCAATTGAGTTCGGCAGGTTTGCTTTCGGGTAAAGTTGCAGCGGGTTTGCAGGTACCTAAGGCGAGGGCGGTAAATGGTATCAGCAGACAGGCAAGCAGTTTTTTCATGTTTTTCCTTATTGTGGTGTGCGGTAGGCAAGGGCAATTTAGAAATCGAGCAGGTTTTGAACCGGATGTTCGCCCGTTTCGGTTTTTTCCTGTTTGCGGTTGCGGATTTTGGCCTTCCTGAGGGATAGAAGGTGCATGACTTGATGTTTTTGGCTGTCGGTCATCTGGAGCCAGTACAAGCGCTCTTCCCGGCTGCGCAGGCAGCCTTTGCAATAACCTTTGGCATTGGCTTCGCAAACGCCGATGCAGGGGCTGGGAATGGGGAAGAAATCGGGTTGATCCATTTTGTGTTGCTTTTGATGTGAAAAAAGGCCGTCTGAAATATAGCACATATGTTCAGACGGCCTAAGTGTTTATACGGTTTGCGAGTATTTGGCTTTGGTTTCTTTATGGCGTAAATGGTAGTCGAACACCATGGCGATGTTGCGGATCAGGAAACGGCCCTTCGGCGTAACGGTCAGGCCGTGCGGTTTGAGGTGGACCAGGCCGAGGGTTTCCAGTTGCTTCATATCTTCCAGTTCGGCTGCAAAATAACGGCTAAACGGAATGCCGAACACGCTTTCGTAAATCCGATAGTCGAGCGAGAAGCGGCACATCAAATCCTGAATGATGTTGCGGCGCAAAATGTCGTCTTGATTGAGCTGGTAGCCGCGCATAATCGGCAGATGTCCGGCATCGAGTGCGGCGTAATAGGTATCGATGTCGCGCTCGTTTTGGGAGTAGGTGCTGCCGATTTTGCCAATAGAGGATACGCCGATCGCCACCAAGTCACAGTCGGCATAGGTGGAATAACCTTGGAAATTTCGTTGCAGGAAACCTTCTTTGAGGGCGATGGAGAGCTCGTCGTCAGGTTTGGCAAAGTGGTCCATGCCGATGAAAACGTAGCCTCGCTCAGTCAGGGTTTGGACGCAATATTGCAGCATATCGAGTTTTTCTTCGCTGTCGGGAACGACATTGGTGTCGATACGGCGTTGCGGTTTGAAGATATGCGGCAAGTGAGCGTAGTGGTAGAGGGCGAGGCGGTCGGGACTGAGGGACAAGACCGTGTCGATGGTGGTTTTGATGCTTTCGGTGTTTTGGTGCGGCAGGCCGTAAATTAAATCGACGCTGACTGATTTAAATCCGGCTTCACGCGCGGCATCAATCACTTCTTTGGTTTCTTCGTAGCTTTGAATACGGTTGACGGCTTCCTGCACTTTAGGGTCAAAGTCTTGAATACCGACACTCATGCGGTTGAAACCAAGTTTGCCCAGTTTGAGGACAGTTTCGCGGCTGACTTTGCGCGGGTCGATTTCGATGGAGTATTCGCCGTTGGGAATCAGCTGGAAGTATTTACGAATCATGTCGAAGACGCGTTCGAGTTGGTCGTCGCTCAGGAATGTGGGCGTACCGCCGCCGAAGTGGAGCTGCGCGAGCTGGTGTCTTCCACCCAAATGCGGTGCCAGCAATTCCATTTCTTTTTCCAGATACCGGATATAGGCATCGGCACGGCTTTTGTCTTTGGTAATGATTTTGTTGCAGCCGCAGTAGTAGCAGATGGTATTGCAGAAGGGAATGTGGATGTAGAGTGAAAGGGGTTTGTTGAGCGCGCCCATGTTGCGCAGGCTTAAAGCTTGGATATATTCGGCTTCTTTAAAGCCTTCATGGAAGCGGTCGGCAGTCGGATAGGATGTATAACGGGGACCGCTTGATGGCAAACTGGCAATTAATTCACGATCGAATTCCGGTAATTCGTTGTTTGTGTTGGTGTTATTTGAGATGGGGATGATTTTCATGGTTGGGCTTGTAGTATAAAGTAGGGAAATTAGGGAAAATTTTAGTCAAAATTTCGATAGTTTGGTAGAATGCCTGATAATGATATGCCGACTTTGACTTGGGTCAATAGTTATTCGGCTTCATCAGGGATTTATAGAACTATGCAGATTAAGGGTGCGTTATGGCCACACACAATGCAACACATCAAATGAAAACCTTGTGTTCCACATGTTCTTTACGCGAGCTGTGTTTGCCTGTCGGACTGATGCCTAACGAATTTTCACAATTGGACGCGGTTATTCGTCAAAGCCGCCGTCTGAAAAAAGGTGAATACCTGTTCCGTGCCGGCGAGCCGTTTACCTCTTTGTTTGCCATCCGTGCGGGCTTCTTTAAGACAACAGTCGCCAGCCAAGATGGACGAGATCAGGTAACCGGCTTTTTTATGTCGGGCGAGCTGATCGGTATGGATGGGATTTGTTCCCATATTCACAGCTGTGATGCTGTGGCTTTGGAAGACAGCGAGGTATGTGAGCTTCCGTTTACACATATTGAAGAACTCGGTCAGGATATTCCCAGCCTCCGCTCCCACTTTTTCCGCTTGATGAGCCGCGAAATTGTCCGAGATCAGGGCGTTATGCTGCTTTTGGGCAATATGCGCGCTGAAGAGCGATTGGCAGCATTCTTACTTAACCTGTCTCAGCGTCTCTATTCACGAGGATTCGCCGCCAATGATTTTATCTTGCGGATGTCGCGTGAGGAAATCGGCAGCTATTTGGGGCTGAAACTGGAAACAGTCAGCCGCACCTTGTCTAAATTCCATCATGAAGGCTTGATTTCGGTTGAACACAAGCACATCAAAATCTTAGATGCGACAACCTTGAAGAAAATGGTTTCCGGTTGTTCGCACGCTATCTGAATCTTAGGC
>NZ_JBQCWY010000147.1:0-6339 GCF_051956955.1 Neisseria sp. P0021.S005
TCAACCACATCATGGCCGATACTTGCTTCCAATACTGGCAGTTCCAAGGTCTCTTGATTTGGGGTGGTGAGCTTGACTGATTTAGACATTCTTAAACTCCTTTGTAAGTTGGGGCTTTCGTTGCCGCCCAAGCGGCACGGTCCTTTTTTCAGACGGCCTCAGTATGGAAAAAGCTTGTTCGGATTGGCATCGCAAACAAGCTCTATAACACATCATGCCTGTCTGATTTTTTCAAGCATGGGAATCAGGTGTTTCTTGTCCGTTGCCGAATGTCCGTTAATCAAGGCAAGCAACTCTTGGTCTTGAAATTCGAGGATTTCGGAAAATTCGGACAACTCCTGATCACTCAGGTGCTCGAATTCTTTTTCCATAAACCTGCCGAAGATTAAGTCTAGTTCTAACAATCCCCGGCGGGTTTGAAAACGGATTTTCCGTTTGGCAATATCGTCAAAAACCATCATTTCTTAAACGGCTCGTTTCAACATAATCTCTTTAATCTTACCGATGGCTCGGGTCGGATTCAAGTGTTTAGGACATACGTCTACGCAGTTCATAATGGTGTGGCAACGGAACAAACGGTATGGGTCGTTCAGATTATCCAAACGCTCATTAGTGATGGTATCACGGCTATCCGCAATGAAACGGTAAGCATTCAGCAAGCCAGACGGACCAACGAATTTATCAGGATTCCACCAGAATGACGGGCAGGCAGTCGAACAGCAGGCGCACAAAATACACTCGTACAAACCGTCCAACTCTTTACGCTCTTCCTGAGTTTGCAGACGCTCTTTGTCCGCATCGATAGGGTTGTCGTTGACAACGTAAGGTTTGATTGAGTGATATTGTTTGAAGAACTGGGTCATATCCACAATCAGGTCGCGGATAACAGGCAGACCTGGCAGAGGGCGGATTTTAACCGGCTGTTTCAGGCTGCGCAGATCGGTCAGACATGCCAAGCCGTTTTTACCGTTGATGTTCATACCGTCAGAACCGCAAATACCTTCGCGGCAAGAACGGCGGAAAGACAATGTATCGTCTTGTGCTTTCAGGCGCACTAAAGCGTCCAAAAGCTTAACGTCGGTTGGTTCCAATTCCAACTCGTAACGTTGCATATAAGGTTTGGCATCAACGTCCGGGTTGTAACGGTAAATTTCAAAACTCATTTTTTCCATGAGAAGTGTTCCTTTTCTCATAAACTGCTCAATGATTTTGTATTATGAATTCAAGCAGTTCAATGTGGGTATGGTTAGGTTTCAGACGGCCTTTAAGGTAAAGGCCGTCTGAAAACTCATCAATAAACGCGTTTAGCCGGTTTGATGTATTCCACGCTCAAAGGCTTGGTATGTACCGGTTTGTAAGACAAAGTATTGGTATCTGAATGATACAGGGTATGTTTCATCCAGTTTTCGTCATCGCGCTCAGGATGGTCGTCTGAAGCGTGTGCGCCACGCGATTCTTTACGTGCTTCGGCAGACACCAAAGTCGCTTTCGCTACTTCAATCAGATTATCCAACTCCAAAGCTTCGATACGCGCGGTATTCCATACTTTGCTCTTGTCTTTGATTTCAGTACGTTTCACGCGCTCGGCAATCTCCATGATTTCTCGAACGCCTTTGCTCAGAATCTCATCGGTACGGAACACACCGGCATGCAGTTGTACGGAGCGTTGCAGTTCGCGACGCAATGCATCAACGTTTTCACCATCGGTTTGGTTGTCCAAACGCTCGATACGTTGGCGGGTCAACTCACCGGCATTAGCAGGCAGAGGTTTCCAGTCGCTTTGCTCTTTGATGAATTTAATCATGCTGTCGCCGGCAGCTTTACCGAATACCACCAAGTCCAACAGGGAGTTGGTACCCAAGCGGTTCGCACCGTGCACGGAAGCACAAGCACACTCACCTGCCGCATACAGACCTTTTACAGGCACTTCGTAATCTTCACCTTGCGGAACGACAACTTCGCCATGGTAGTTAGTCGGAATACCGCCCATCATGTAGTGGGTAGTCGGCACAACAGGAATTGGGTCTTTAATCGGGTCGATACCGGCAAACTGGATGGAAATCTCGCGGATGCCCGGCAGTTTTTCCATAATTTTTTCTGCGCCGATATGGTCGATTTTCAGCAAAACGTGGTCTTTGTTTTTACCACAGCCGCGACCTTCGTAGATTTCCATCGCCATCGCACGGGAAACCACGTCACGGGAAGCCAAGTCTTTTACGGTTGGAGCATAACGTTCCATAAAGCGTTCGCCATCGGCATTCAACAGAATACCACCCTCACCGCGCACACCCTCAGTAATCAATACACCGGCACCGGCTACACCGGTCGGGTGGAATTGCCAGAATTCCATGTCTTCCAACGGAATACCTGCACGGGCACAAATACCCAAACCATCACCGGTATTCATATAAGCATTGGTTGAAGACGCATAAATACGGCCGCCACCACCGGTAGCAAACATCACGGCTTTAGCGTGGAAAATATAAACTTCGCCGGTTTCCATTTCCATGGCGGTTACACCGACGACGTCGCCGTTTTCATCACGAATCAAATCTTGTGCCGTCCATTCCACAAAGAATTGTGTATTGGCACGGACGTTTTGTTGGTACAAAGTATGCAACATCGCATGACCGGTACGGTCGGCAACCGCACATGCACGTTCTACCGCACGTTTACCATGTTCGGCAGTATGACCACCGAAAGGACGTTGGTAGATTTTGCCACTTTCCACACGGTCAAAAGGCATACCCATGTGTTCCAACTCAATTACGGCTTCAGGCGCGGCGCGACACATAAACTCAATCGCATCTTGGTCGCCCAACCAGTCAGAACCTTTCACGGTATCGTACATATGCCAATCCCAACGGTCTTCTTGCACATTACCCAATGAAGCAGAAATACCACCTTGAGCCGCTACAGTATGAGAACGGGTTGGGAAGACTTTAGACAAAACAGCACAATTCAGGCCGGATTTAGACAATTGGAGGGCTGCGCGTAAACCTGCACCACCACCGCCAACAATCACGGCATCAAACTTGCGAACAGGATAACCCATATTTACCCCCAAATTACTTTAACAGAATACACCAAGCAGCCTACCAACCAAACGATGGTGGCAACTTGTAAAAACAAACGCAGACCGAAAGGCTTAATGTAGTCCATCCACAAATCGCGGATACCTACCCATGCATGCAGGAATACAGCCAAGAAGCTCACTTGGGTAAATACTTTTACCCAAGTTTGATCAAAAAATGCCTGCCATGCCGAATATTCTTTAGGCAACGTAAACAAAACAACCAAAAGAACCACGGTGTACACCAACATGATGACCGCAGTTGCACGTTGCATTGCCCAATCGCGCAAACCGTAATGCGCACCTGTCAATTTACGTTCTACCATAACAAAGCTCCCAAAACGACGGTCAGAATCAAAGCAGAAGCAAATACAACTTTAGCAGTAGTACGGGCAGTATTTAATTCCAGGCCTTTATGCACATCCAAAAACAGAAAGCGGATACCGGCGAAAAAGTGGTGCAGATATGCCCACAACAGACCGATAAGGATCAGCTTCACAAACGGATTGGAAATAGCAGTACGATATGCTTCAAACGACGCTTCGCGATCCAGCGTTCCGGAGAAGAAATACAAGAGAACAGGCAGCATCACAAACAAGCCGACGCCGCTGATACGGTGAAGAATAGATACAATCCCCGGTATGGGCAATCGGATATTCGGAATTTCCAAAAATACCGGGCGTGATTTGGCGGACATGGTCAGTTCCTCTAGATTTATTATCAGCTCAAAACCTATAGCTCAGCACTACAATAAGCTACATAAACCATAATTTACCTGTTTTATCTCATTTTGAACAGTGCAATTTATGAATGCTCTAATGATTTTTACCAAAAGACTAATAAAATCAAACAATCATTCTTAGATTTTTTTTGTGTGGCTAGCCTTTTTTGTTACTTTCCTGCAATTAAGCCATCTCCCCATCAAAGCACTTACGATAACATCATTATTGTTTGAGAATTGTATCTATTGTGAGATAAATTCTCACTCTTGATACCTAATCTTTACAAAGGCATAAGCCATTCTTAACTTATTACCATTGCATTATCATCACTACTCTTACATAGTTATACATTCAAAGACATTTCATCCGCCCAAAATAGACTAAAATACGACGTAACACCAACCATGTTTCCATACCTAAAAAGGAAGCTGCATCATGACACACTCCCCTCATCAAAACACACCCGATCCGGAAGACTACATCCCCTCCTTCCGCCGTCGAAACTTAGACACATCCGGCTTCATGAAAAAACTCGGACGCTTTGCCGGTCGCTTGGGTAAACCTGTCGTCCGCCAGCTTTATGCGCTTTATTATCTCTGGGAATCCGAACATACACCCAAACGTGCAAAAATGATTATTGTCGGCGCACTGGTTTACTTCCTCAGTCCTATTGACAGCATTCCCGACCTTCTGATTCCATTTGGCTTCAGCGATGACATTGCCGTCATTGCGCTGGTTTATTCTCAGATGAAAAACTATCTGACCGAAGATATTCAAGAAAAAGCCCGTCAAGCGGCTGACAAGCTGTTTGGTTCTTAATTGGATAAAGTCCGACTACACATATATAAATACAAAAAGAAGGTCGTCTGAATATTCAGACGGCCTTCTCAGTTTATGACTTTTTATTTCAAAGGCTGCATACCCATAACTTCCATCAGGAAGTTGGTAAACGCAGGATTGCTTGGTTTGGTATCCATGTTTTTCCAACGCTGTTGCCAACCGCGCAAAGCACCTTGGATGTACTGTTTGGATTGCTCGGTAGTAATTTCACCACGTTGGCTGTCAACGGCAGAACGCAGATAAACTTCGTACATACTGTCATCGACAGAGTTGCGTCCCACTTGTTGGATACGGAAGCGGTTCAAATATTGTGCAGCCTGAACTTTGGTCAGACTACCTTGGCTCACTTGGGTACTCAAGCGACGTGCTTCATCATGAATCTTGGAAACATCTGCCCAATGCGAAGGAGCTAAATGATAACCGGTAGCTGAAACTTGTGAATCAGCCTTAGGTTTCTTAACGTTGGTTGGTCGAACTGGCACTTCTTTCAATGTTGGAACATAAATCGATTCACAACCGGCAAGTGCCGCCACAGCAAAGATAGGAAGAATGTATTTTTTCATAATGCGCATTATAAGCATGATTCGTTGAAGAAACCAACTTTTGAATAATGGTATTCAAAGCTCATTAACTGAATTACAACAGATTTCATACGATATCTCAAGCCCATACGCAAAAAAGGCCGTCTGAAAACGGCCTTTTAACAACAATCCTATATTATGCCAAATCGGCAAACAGAGGCGTAGAAAGATAGCGTTCGCCATATGATGGCAACAAGACAACGATCAACTTACCTTCGTTTTCAGGTTTTTTAGCCAGTTGCAATGCGCTCCATACTGCGGCACCTGAAGAAATACCTACCAAAATGCCTTCTTTTTCAGCCATAGCGCGCGCAGTTTCAAACGCTGCCTCGTTAGGTACTTTGGAAATGCTGTCGTAAACAGTCGTATTCAAAACGCTGGGGATAAAGCCTGCACCCAAACCTTGAATCGGATGCGGACCTTTCTCGCCACCGCTCAATACTGGGGAAGCTTCAGGCTCGACAGCCACGATTTGAACTTCGGGTTTGTATTTTTTCAATACTTCGCCCACACCGGTAATCGTACCGCCTGTACCTACACCGGCCACGAAAATATCTACTTTACCGTCTGTATCGCGCCAAATTTCTTCGGCAGTGGTTTTGCGGTGAACTTCAGGATTAGCCTCGTTATCAAATTGGCGCGGCATAAAGTAAGTATCTGGATGTTCGTCCACCAAAGACTGGGCTTTAGCAATAGCGCCCGCCATACCTTCGGCAGCAGGTGTCAAAATTAGCTCTGCACCGAATGCACGCAGCAGCATTTTGCGTTCTTTACTCATGCTTTCAGGCATAGTAATCGCCAATTTATAACCGCGGGCCGCACACACCATGGCCAAACCGATACCGGTATTGCCACTGGTTGCCTCGACGATAACGGTATCTTTATTGATTTTACCGGCTTGCTCGGCCGCTTCAATCATAGATTCGGCAATACGGTCTTTCACGCTGCTGCCTGGATTAAAGAATTCAAGTTTAACGGCGATTTGCGCTTTTAAACCTTCGGTCAGGCGGTTCAGTTTCACCAGAGGTGTGTTGCCGATCAGCTCGGTAATATTATTTGCAATTTTCATTTCCTGCTCCTGATTTAGATGTAATACAGCCTGCATATTAAACTCAGGCCGTCT
>NZ_JBQCWY010000148.1:0-6306 GCF_051956955.1 Neisseria sp. P0021.S005
AAAGTGTAATTATACTATGTACACTGTCAGCATCCGCCAACTTATTTTTAGGCGGTGTAAAACTGTGGCTGAAAGGTTGAAAATTGGAATAAAAGGTCTTAGGCCGTCTGAAACTTGTCATATAAAGTTTCAGACGGCCTTTGCTGTCATGGCGGATTAAGCGTTCAACAGGCTTTCGTCCAATGTCAGCTCTTCGTTTTTATTGACGGCGACTTTGCGTGCCAAAACGTTTTGGGCGATTTCGTGTGCTTCGGCAAGCGAGTGCATCAGGTAAGTACCGCATTGGTATTCGTTCAGCTCGGGGATTTTGCTTTGGTCTTGAACGGTCAAAACATCCTGCATTGAAGCGAGCCATGCGTCGGCTACTTTTTGCTCGTCGGGCGTACCGATGAGGCTCATGTAGAAACCGGTACGGCAGCCCATCGGGGAAATGTCGATGATTTCGACGCCGTTGCCGTTTAAGTGGTCGCGCATAAAGCCTGCGAACAGGTGCTCCAGCGTGTGAATGCCTTTTTCAGGCAGGATTTCTTTGTTGGGAATGCAGAAACGCAGGTCAAACACGGTAATAGTGTCGCCTTTGGGCGTGGTCATGGTTTTTGCCACGCGTACGGCAGGGGCGTGCATACGGGTGTGGTCGACTTTGAAACTATCTAGTAGGGGCATTTGGGTATCCTTTGAGGTAAATAGATTTTTAGTTAGGGATATTTGAAGACTGAATCACAATTCCGCAATCTCAATTGCTTCGCCCGAAGCCGCGCTCAGGGCTTCGTTTAAAACGTCGTAGAAATCCCGTCCGTCACGCGTTGCCAGCCATTTGCCGTTTTGCTCGGCGAAATGGTAGCCGCCGCTTTTGGCGGCAATCCACAATTCTTGGTTGGGCGTGTGGCGGTTGACGATGATTTGCGTGCCGTCTTCGGCTTCGATGGTCAGTACGTTTCCGGCAAACTGGCAGTCGAAATCCCAGCCGTTTTCGTCGATTTGGTCTTCGATGTGTTCGAACAATTCTTCGCTCATGCGGATGAATTCGCTTTCGGTCATCATGGCTTTTTGTGTGGTTTTTGTTTAAGATACCGAATCTTGCCACATTCGTAATGATGAAGAAAGTTTTACTGATGAAATACGGCGTATTTTTTGCAGCGGCAACGGCTCTGCTGCTTTCTGCCTGCGGCTACAAAGGCGACCTCTACCTGCCCAAAGAAGGCGACAAGGCGCGCTTCGGCGTGATTCAGACTGGCTTGAAATTCGATACGGCCAAAGAACCGACCACTCAAACCAACGACTAAAAAAGATTCACAAACATGACCTTATTCTGCGAACAACTCCCTTATACACACCTTGCCGAAGAGTTTGGTACGCCGCTTTATGTGTACAGCAAATCTGCGCTGACCGAGGCATTTGAAAACTACCAAACCGCGTTTTCCGCTTTAAATCCGCTTGTCTGCTACGCGGTTAAAGCGAATGGCAACCTGAACATCATCAAACACTTTGCTTCTTTGGGGAGCGGTTTTGACATTGTGTCCGGCGGCGAGTTGGCGCGCGTTTTGGCGGCCGGCGGCGATGCGGCGAAAACGATTTTTTCCGGTGTGGGCAAGAGTGAGGCAGAAATTGAATTTGCGCTGAATGCCGGCGTGAAATGCTTTAATATGGAGAGCATTCCCGAAATCGACCGTATTCAAAAGGTTGCCGCGCGTTTGGGGAAAGTCGCTCCGGTCTCCCTGCGCGTCAATCCTGATGTCGATGCCAAAACTCATCCTTATATCTCCACCGGTTTGAAAGCCAATAAATTTGGTATTGCCTATGCCGATGCGCTTGAGGCCTATCGTCATGTTTCCCTACAAAGCCATTTGAAAATTGTCGGTATCGACTGCCATATCGGCTCGCAACTGACCGACCTCAGCCCGCTCATCGAAGCCTGCGAACGTATTTTGGCCTTGGTCGACCAACTGGCAGACGAAGGCATTGTGTTGGAACACTTGGACTTGGGCGGCGGTGTCGGCATTGTTTACCAAGACGAAAATGTGCCTGATTTGGGCGCGTATGCCCAAGCCGTTCAAAAACTGATCGGCACACGCCGTCTGAAACTGGTCCTCGAGCCAGGTCGTAGTTTGGTTGGCAATGCAGGCGCGTTATTGACGCGAGTCGAATTCGTAAAACATGGCGAAGAGAAAAACTTTGTGATGGTCGATGCGGCGATGAACGATTTGATGCGTCCGGCGCTTTATGATGCCTATCATCACATCGAAGCGGTCGAAACCAAAGACATTGAGCCTTTGACGGCCAATATCGTTGGCCCGATTTGCGAAACCGGCGACTTTCTCGGCAAAGACCGCACCATCGCCTGCGAAGAAGGGGATTTGCTGCTTATCCGCAGCGCCGGTGCGTATGGCTCAAGCATGGCGAGTAACTACAACACGCGCAACCGTGCGGCGGAAGTATTGGTTGACGGCAGCGGATACAAACTTATCCGCCAACGTGAAACCGTCGAGCAGCAAATGGCCAACGAATTGGCTTGTTTGTAAGGTTTGATTGTTTAAAAGGCCGTCTGAAAGCTTGATTGACTTTCAGACGGCCTTTGCTATGAAAGAAAAGGGCATGTATCAAACATGCCCTTTTTTAGTTTATCAATAATGCGGCGGAATCTCGTCGCGCAGGCTGTACGGTTCGCGTTCGCCGTTTGCGCCTTTGTCCTGCATCCGTTGATACAGAAGCCGCAACTGACCTTGTTGCAAATCCAAAGCCTGTTGCATCTTGGCGATGGTGTCGTTCAGGCTGCCGATTAAATCTTCCTGCAAGGCCGTCTGAATTTCCAGCTCGGTGACGCGGTGTTCCAATTCCTGAATATCGCTCATATTACAGCACCATCGCGGCAATCCAGCCTGCAACCATCAGCGGGATATTGTAGTGGATAAAGGTCGGGATAACCGAATCGCGGATGTGGTCGTGCTGACCGTCGGCATTCAAACCCATGGTCGGACCGAGTGTCGAGTCGGAAGCGGGGGAACCCGCATCGCCCAGCGCGCCTGCCGTGCCGACGATGGCCACGGTAGCCATTGGGGAGAAGCCCAAGCTGATGCACAAAGGCACATAAATCGCGGTAATAATCGGCAAGGTGGAGAAAGACGAGCCGATGCCCATGGTTACCAGCAGGCCGACAAACAGCATGGTAAAGGCGGCCATGCCTTTATTGCTTCCGAACAAAGCCATGCTGTGTTCGACCAAAGGCTGAATCTCGCCGGTCGCGTTCATGACGGCGGCAAAACCTTGCGCCGCAATCATAATAAAGCCGACCATCGCCATCATTTTGATGCCTTCGCCGAACACATCGCTGGCGGCGGAGCGGTTCATCACGCCCAACATCATAAACACGGCAAAGCCCAACATCGCGCCCAATACCAGCGAACCATCGTACGAAAGCTGAATGGCAAAACACACGGCAATCGCCACGGCCGCCACCAAGCTGCGATAGGTTGAAGGCTCTTGTTGTTGCACTGCTGCGCGGTTGTCTTCCGTGTCAGTGGTATTGTTTTGATAAATGCGCGGCTTGCGGTAGTGCAAAAAGGCCAGCAGCAAGCCGGACACCATGCCCAAAGCCGGAATCGCCATTGCATGCATCACATTGATGCCGCTGGTGTCCATGCCTGCCGAGCGGATATTGCCCAACATGATGTCGTTCAAGAAGATGGCGCCAAAACCGTAAGGCAGAAACATATAAGTCGTTACCAAACCAAACGTAATCACGCAGGCCACCAAGCGGCGGTCGAGTTTCAAACGGTTGAATACCAACAGCAGCGGCGGAATAATCATCGGGATAAACGCGATATGAATCGGCACAACGTTTTGGCTCATCACGCCCATGCACAAAATAATCGCCAGCAGCAGCCATTTGACCGCGCCTTCGCCTTTCGCATTGCCTTCACCGCCGTTGAGTTTGCGGATAATCACGCCGGCGAGCTGTTGCGGCAGGCCGGAATGCGTGATGGCCATGGCAAACGCGCCGAGCATGGCATAAGACAGCGCGATTTGCGCCCCGCCTTTCAGACCTTCGTTAAAAACAGGAATAATCCCTTGCTGCACCACATCGCCGGCCGCGTTGGTTACATTTTCCAAAGGCATACCGGCCACCAAGCCGCCGACAAACGCGCCGACAGCCAAGCTGAGCACCACATGCACGCGCGATAAAGACAGCACAAGCATGATGATGACCGCAATTACAACCGCATTCATATCGTTCTCCGTTGTTTCAGACGGCCTGTTATGTAAAAACAGGCAATCATCTGTTTACATATTACAAATAAACATCATAACCCAAGCATGAAGCCTTTGCAAAAAACGGCAGGCCGTCTGAAACCCGGAGCATCGGTTTCAGACGGCCTGCCGTTAACCCTTATTCAGAGTTTTAATAGGGCGTGCGGTTCTGGCGATAAAAATATCTAAAAAACACGCGCTTCCTATTCTTTGCATATGGTACCAATGTTAAAATCGATACAATGTCTTGGTTTTAGGTTTGTTACTGAAATTAAAGCATTTATTGATAAAACCCAATTCAATAATACGCAAACAAAGGAAAGAAACTATGGATATTCTGACACGGCTGCACAATCTGCCGCCTTCCCGATTTCATTACAAACTTCTGGTCTTGGTCGGCATAGGTTGGCTGTTGATGCCATGGATACAGGCTTGGTGTCGTTTGTATTGCCTGCTTTGGGCAAAGATTGGGCGTTGGCTCCGGCGCAGTTAGGCTGGATTGTCAGCATTGCCTTTGTCGGCATGGCTTTGGGCGCGGTATTTAGCGGCTGGCTGGCGGACAGGTTCGGACGGAAAACCGTTTTTGCCGGCACGATGGTGGTGTACAGCATTGCCACAGGTTTGTGCGCGCTTGCGCCTGATTTGACGGTTTTGCTGGTGTGCCGCTTTTTTGTCGGCGTCGGCTTGGGAGGTCAACTGCCCGTCGCCGTGTCGCTGGTCAGCGAATATGCGCCGCCGAAAGTACGCGGCCGTTTTATTGTTTTGCTGGAAAGCTTTTGGGGCTTGGGCTGGCTCTCAGCCGCGCTGGTGTCTTATTTCTTTATTCCGCAGACCGGCTGGCACAGCGCGTTTTTATTTGGCGCCTTGCCCCTGTTTTATGTGCCGTTGGTGTTGAAATTCGTTCCCGAATCCGTGCCTTACCTGCTTTCCCGCGGCAAAACCAACGAAGCGCACCATTTAGTATCCGCGCTGGAAATTCAATCGGGCATAACGCCTCCGATAGAAGCCGTTGCCGCACCGGCCGCCCCGCGTGAACGCATCCGCTTCTTCCAACTTTGGCAACATCCGTTTGCACGGCGCACGCTGATGCTGTGGCTGGTTTGGTTCGGCATCGTGTTTTCGTATTACGGCATTTTTACTTGGTTGCCCAAACTGCTGGTCGAGCAGGGCAATACCGTGGTCAAAACCTTTGAATATGTGTTGGTGATGATTGTTGCGCAACTGCCCGGCTATATAGCTGCCGCGGCTTTGGTGGAGAGAATCGGCCGCAAAGCAACGCTGGCAGGCTTCCTGGCCGCTTGCGCCGTGTGCGCATGGTTTTTCGGGCAAAGCACCACTGCGGCCGAAGTCATGGTTTGGGGTAGCCTGATGTCCTTCTTCAACTTGGGCGCATGGGGCGTTTTGTACACCTACACCCCCGAACTCTACCCCTTGCGCTTCCGTGCCTTCGCATCCGGCTGGGCAGGCGCCATCGGCCGTATCGGCGGCATACTCGCCCCCATGGTAGTAGCGGCGATGGTAGGCAATAGCGGCGGCTTCGGCAATATCTTTATGATGTTTGCCCTGGTTATGCTGCTGATTGTGGCGGTAATCTTGGTATTGGGTGAAGAAACCAAAGGCCGTACGCTGGAAGACATCAGCCAATAAAAGGCAAAGCAAAAAAGGCCGTCTGAAAAAATATTTTCAGACGGCCTTTTTATTTGCGTCTGTAATTTTAATACATCAATTTTCTGTTTTTATCTTAATTACTGAGGAAAGCGACGAAGAATAACCGTCTTTGTTTTCGTATAGATAAAAATATTATACTTCAAAGAATTAAAATGAATAAACGATAAAATGGCCGTCTGAAAAGTTCAATCATGGTTTGTGATTTAGGTCAAAGCAAAATGTAACTAAATTACCTATAGTTATCGTAGTGAAAATTTATTGACCTTATTGCCACCTTTTATTAAGGAGATACACCATGAACGCATCAGCCGACAACGTCGTCAGCCCAGCCGTAGCCGAGGTAAACAGCCTGGTTGACAAGGGTTTACGGGCATTGGACGAGTTTCTTAAGCT
>NZ_JBQCWY010000149.1:0-6302 GCF_051956955.1 Neisseria sp. P0021.S005
GGCCACATCACCGTAAACCGTCGGCATCCTATCAACCTAGAGAGCAATCCATGTCTAAAAACCAAAACTACGAAGAATACCAAGACCAAGATGACAACCGTCCCTTGAGTATCGAAGAGCAGCGCGCCCGCCTGCGTCAACTCATTATTATGGGTAAAGAACGCGGCTACATCACTTATTCCGAAATTAACGACGCGCTGCCCGACGATATGTCCGACGCCGAGCAAATCGACAACATCGTCAGCATGATTTCCGGCTTGGGTATCCAAGTAACCGAGCAAGCTCCCGATGCTGAAGACATCCTCTTGAGCGACAACGCCGCCGCCATGACCGACGACGATGCCGTTGAAGAAGCCGAAGCAGCACTCTCCAGCGCAGATTCAGAATTCGGTCGCACAACCGATCCTGTACGTATGTATATGCGTGAAATGGGTCAAGTCGATCTGTTGACGCGTGAAGACGAAATCATCATCGCCAAAAAAATCGAAAATGCACTGAAAAACATGGTGCAGGCAATCTCCGCCTGCCCTGGCTCGATTGCCGAAATTCTGGCTTTGATCGAACAAGTCCGCAACGACGAAATCCGTGTTGATGAAGTGGTTGAAGCCATCATCGACCCTAATGAAGTCTTGTTGAACGAATTGGGCTTGGGTCATTTGGAAAATGCCAAACCAGATGACGAAGAAGGCGAAACCGTTAGCGATGATGAAGATGGCGACGATGAAGATGAAGACGATTCAGGTAGCGACTCTGAAGCCATATCCGCTGCCCATTTGGCCGAACTGAAGCAAAAAGTTTTGGAACACTTCGCCTTTATCGAGAGCGAATACGGCAAAATGATCAAGCAGTTGGAAAAACACGGTAGTCAGCACGCCAACTACCTGAAACACCGTGATGCCATTGCCAACAAACTGTTGGAAGTCCGTTTCGCTACACGTCAAATCGAAAACCTGAGCAGCAACCTGCGCAGCCGCGTTGAAAACATCCGCAAACTCGAACGCGAAATCCGCGACATCTGTATCGACCGCGTCCGCATGGAGCGCGACTACTTCATCAAAAACTTCCTGCCAGCCATTACCGATTTGGAATGGGTAGAAGAAGAAGTAGCCAAAGGCCGTGTATGGGCAAACGCATTGGATCGTTTCCGCCATGCCATCCTCGAAAAACAAACCGAGCTGGCCAATATGGAAGCCGAAACCCGCATTTCCATCGAAGAGTTGAAAGAAATCAACAAAAACATGGTGTTGAGCGAAAAAGAAACCTCAGCCGCGAAACAGGAAATGATTCAGGCCAACTTGCGTTTGGTTATTTCCATTGCCAAAAAATACACCAACCGCGGCTTGCAGTTCCTTGATTTGATTCAAGAAGGCAATATCGGCCTGATGAAAGCGGTAGACAAATTCGAATACCGCCGCGGCTACAAGTTCTCGACTTACGCCACATGGTGGATCCGTCAAGCGATTACCCGTTCCATCGCCGACCAAGCGCGTACCATCCGTATTCCGGTTCACATGATTGAAACCATCAACAAAATGAACCGTATCTCGCGCCAATACCTGCAAGAAACCGGTGAAGAGCCTGATTCTGCCAAACTGGCCGAGCTGATGGAAATGCCGGAAGATAAAATCCGCAAAATCATGAAAATTGCCAAAGAGCCGATTTCCATGGAAACACCGATTGGCGATGACGACGATTCGCACTTGGGCGACTTCATCGAGGATGCAAACAACGTTGCGCCGGCAGAAGCTGCAATGTACACCAGCCTGCACGAAGTAACCAAAGAAATCCTCGAAAGCCTGACGCCGCGCGAAGCCAAAGTTTTGCGTATGCGTTTCGGTATCGATATGAATACCGACCACACTTTGGAAGAAGTCGGCAAACAATTTGACGTAACCCGCGAACGTATCCGTCAAATCGAAGCCAAAGCACTGCGCAAGCTGCGCCACCCAACCCGTAGCGACCGCCTCCGCAGCTTCCTCGACAGCGAGGAAAACAAATCATAAAAGCAAACCGCAGGTTGAAAGACCTGCGGTTTTTTATTGAAATATAATAAGGCCGTCTGAAAAACAAATCTCAAAAGATTTAATGGTTTCAGACGGCCTTAAATTTATTTTGATAATTTATTCAGCCTCTGTAGTTTTCTTTTTCGAACGACGGCGGCGACGTTTGGGTTTGCCATCAGTTGATCCACTTTGTTTCTGACGTTTGTGATCATTGGCCGCAATCATTTGCTGGCGTGTTTCCTCATCGGCATGTTGGAAAGTTGTCCACCAAGAAGCCATCTCTTTATCAACCTCGCCAACCTCGCTACGCAAAATCAGGAAATCATAAGCGGCTCGGAAACGTGTTTGCGATAGCAGGCGATACGGGCGGGCGCCGCGCATATTGTCGAATTGCGGCTGAAATTGCCAGATTTCACGCATGGTTGCAGAAAATCGTTGCGGTACGCCCCAACCCTTCTCTACCGTATCCCGCATGGTGTTCATCGCATCCATCAATGCAGGGACAGGTTTTTGACCATGGCTTTGATTGCGTTGCCACATAGTATTTAGTGTCGGCCACAATACCGCCGCCAATACGAAGCCGACGGAAACGGACTTATCCGCACGGATACGCTCGTCGGTATTTTTCAAGGCCAACATAATCATACGGTTTTCAGCCGCTTCAGCAGTTTTCAAGGCATCTAAAAGTGGATGAATGCCTTCGGGAATGCCCAACTCGTTTAGCCGCTTCAAACAGGCACGAGAATAACCGGAAAACAGGATTTTCAGAATTTCATCAAAAAGACGGGCAACAGGCTCATTTTTCAGACGGCCTGCATATTCGGCAATCGGCAAAGCGGTTTGCTCTTCCACTTCAAAACCCAATTTACCCGACAAACGGACGGCGCGAAGAATACGGACAGGATCTTCCTGATAGCGTTCGGCAGGATCGCCTATCATCACCAATTTTTTATCGGCAACATCAGCCACGCCCTGATGGAAGTCCCAAATCTCCTCTTTAATCGGGTCGTAATACAGCGCATTGCAAGTAAAGTCGCGACGCATGGCATCTTCTTCAATGCTGCCGTAAGTATTGTCCTTCATAATGCGGCCTTGCGCATTTTGCTGAACCTTATCGCCGCCGCGGAACGTTGTCACTTCAATGGTTTCAGGGCCGATCATCACATGAACGATTTGGAAGCGGCGGCCGATAATGCGGCTGCGGCGGAATACTTTGCGGATTTGCTCCGGCGTGGCATCGGTTGCAATATCAAAATCTTTGGGCTCAACCCCGAGCAACAAATCCCGAACGGCTCCCCCTACAACATAAGCCTGAAAACCGGTTTCATGCAGGCGTTTAGCAATTTTCTCAGCGGCAAAGCTCAACATATCCGCATGGATACCATGTTGCTCAAGTGAGATAATTTCCTTTTCGGGCAACGACTTGACGTGTTTTTTAGGCAACACTTTATGCAGCCATTTTTTTAACATAAGCAGCTCTTTTCACAATAAAAAAGGCCGTCTGAAACTTGTCCGGCTTAAGCCTTTGCACAATATCCTGCCGTAGAAAGAACAAAACATTGAGCAAAGGCTTCAGACAGCCTAAAAAAGACGTGCCATTATACCTTATGGAAGTTCGATTAATTAGCGTATTGACAAAAAATATCGGCTATAATGACGGTCTGACAACGATTCAGGCAAGACATCATGTACCACTACAAATCCGAAGCTACCCAATTCCTCGACAAACTCATGGAAGACAATCCCGAAATGGAAGCGCAACGCCTCGAAAACCGCCATTTGCTGTGGGATGTTACCCTCAATCCGGCCGAACAGGCTGAATTTGAAGCGGCCAAAGTCAACAAAAAACCTTACACCTATTATCAAGACTAACCCATATCGGTATGACGACCAACACCCACAATACCGATCCGGCGTTACAGCAGTACCTCAACAGCATCGGTCAATCTGAACATCCCGTTTTGACCGCATTGCGCGAGCGTACCCAATCACATCGTCTGGGAAAGATGGCTATTGCCCAAGAGCAGGCAGCCATGTTGGTGTGGTTGGCCAAATTATTGAATGCCAAGAAATATTTGGAAGTTGGTGTCTTTACCGGTTACAGCAGCACCGCCATGGCACTCGCCCTCCCCGAAGACGGCAAAATCACGGCTTGCGATATCAATGTAACCTTTACCGATATTGCCCGAGAAACATGGCAGGCAGCAGGCATAGCGCATAAAATCTCGCTTCATCTGCAACCTGCTTTGCTGACTTTGGACGACTTGATTGCGCAAGGCGAATCGGAAAGCTACGACTTGGCACTTATCGATGCCGACAAACCGCCTACGCCGCAATATTTTGAACGCTGTTTGCAGCTGGTACGGAGTGGCGGCGTGATTGCCATCGACAATATCTTATTGGGTGGGCGCGTCATGAATGAAGCTGCCGAAAACGATCCGCCCAGCTTGGATATCTTGCGCCATTTCAACCAAAATCTACCGCACGATACACGCATTATTCCCATTACCCTGCCTGTCGGCGACGGTTTGACACTGCTACTAAAAAAATAAAACGACACAATCCGATGAAAACATTATCACATTCCCTGTTTCTTTTGCCGCTTACTCTATTGGCCGCATCATGCGCCGTTTCCCATCCTTCCCAACCTGCCGACAATCCCAACTTTGTCCTGCCGGATATTCCGCGTGAGCCTTTGCATACAAAAAGTATCCCCTATCCACGCTTGGACGCACAAACCCAGATTGACCACTTGGGCATACAAATCGCCCGACTGGAACGCACTGTTGAAGAATTAAATCAACGCTTGCACACATTGGAACAACAACGAAACATCAAACGTCCGACTACTTCGGCTTCCAAACCAAAAGCCCAGCGATTAGACGACCACAAGCTGAAAATGAACTATTTAGCCAATGGCGGAGGCGTGCCGTCTGAAACAGACTCAGCCGCACAAAACGAACTGCGCCTTTATAATCAGGCGCAAAAATACTATCAGCGCAACAACTTCTCTGCTGCAGTAGCCATTCTAAAAGAAGCTGACGGTGGCAACGGAAGCGAAATTGCCCGCCGCAATATGTACCTGCTCCTGCAAAGCCAACAACGTCTGGGCAACTGCGAATCCGTTATCGAAATTGGCAACCGCTACGCCAACCGATTCCGCAACAGCCCGCAAGCTCCCGATGCCATGTACAGCATCGGCCAGTGCCAATACAAACTGCAACAAAAAGACATCGCGCGCAGCACATGGCGCAAACTGATACAAAGCTTCCCAAACAGCGAAGCGGCAAAACGCGCTGCAATCAGCCTGAAACAAAGATAAACGTTCAGACGGCCTTGTCATCCCCAAGGCCGTCTGAATATTTTTTACCCTTAATCCATTCAAACAAAAGGAACTCCTCATGATCCAAGTCGGCATTATTATGGGCAGCAACAGCGATTGGCCGGTGATGCAGCAGGCAGCACAATTTCTCAAAGAATTCGGCGTTGAATACGAAGCGCGTGTCGTCTCGGCACACCGTACGCCTGATTTGATGTTTGAATACGCCGAAACCGCACGCGCACGCGGCATCAAAGCCATTATTGCCGGTGCAGGCGGCGCAGCGCACTTGCCGGGCATGGTCGCAGCCAAAACCACCGTCCCCATCTTGGGCGTACCCGTTCCCAGCAAATACCTGCGCGGCGAAGATTCCCTGCTTTCGATTGTGCAAATGCCCAAAGGCGTTCCTGTTGCTACATTTGCCATTGGTGAAGCAGGCGCAGCCAATGCGGCGCTGTTTGCCATTTCACTTTTAGCCAACGAAAATCCTGAATTGGCTGAAAAATTGGCGGCTTTCCGTGCCAAACAAGAGCAAACCGTTCTAGCCATGGAATTGCCCGAAGCATAACGGACTAAGGCCGTCTGAAAGTTGTAAAAGGAAACTTAGATTTCGTTTTACACTTTTCAGACGGCCTTGTTTAATGATCAAATTAAATTAACATCATGAAACCCCTGGCATTCGTCCTACTCTCCACCCTGCTTTGTGCCTGCCAAAGCCCAAGTATTCCTGCCCAATCAAACGCCATTCCATCTCAGCAACAAGCTCAAGATAATACCGGCAACCTGATTATCTTCTATGATGCACAAACCGGTTCTGAGCCATTGCTAAAAGCAGTGAAAGCCTCCGGCGCAAGTTTGATTTATGAATACAAAAACCTGAACGGCATTGCTATTCGTCCGTCTTCTAAGACCAAGATTGAAGATGCCATTGCCTATTTTAAAAAGGTAAACGGCGTATTGTCCGTCGAACAAGATAGGCT
>NZ_JBQCWY010000150.1:0-6236 GCF_051956955.1 Neisseria sp. P0021.S005
CAAACTGGAAATCAAAAAATTTGACCCAGTAGCCCGTAAACACGTTATTTACAAAGAAACTAAATTGAAATAATCCGGTTTCTTCCAAGAAAAAGCTCCTGTTTTGCAGGAGCTTTTCTTTTTATTTCATGATTAGTTTTGGAGGGCTTGTTTCAAATGTGTATGCAAGATATTTTTGGATTGCTTTGGAATAGACAAAATAAAAGAGCGTGTATCCATTGGGATTACGCTCTTTTATTTTTCAGACGGCCTGATAGGGGGTGAGCTGTCTTAAATCACTAATAAACATTTAACAACGACTTAATGATCGACCTTGATGCCTTGGTTGTCGGAATGTTGTTTTTTATCCAGCTCTTTTTGCAAGGTATCACATGGCGTGTCGCAATCGCACATTTTCTTCATGCCGAGAGAGGAAATGCCGCCGCAGCTGCCTTTGATGGTGCGTTTGGAGAAAATATAGCCGACTGCCATGCCGAGGATGACAATGATAAAAATGCCGAAAGTAAGGAGGAGGGTTTTCATGTGTGTATTCCTGAAGGTTAGTTTAATAATTTCTTGAATGCGCTGGACATTTTAGTATGGTAGCCGCCTTGCGGGGTTCGGATGATAAGGAAAACGGCGAGATTTTCTTGCTCGGCAAGTTTAAGCGCTTCGGTTTCTCCGAGGACGAACAATCCGGTTGAAAGGCCGTCTGCAAGTGTGGCGTTTTCTGCTACTACGCTGATGGAAGCAAGGTTGTGGCTGATGGGTTGTTTGGTTTTAGGGTTGATAATATGGGAAAGGCGGCGGCCTGATTTATCGACATGGAAAATACGGTAGTCGCCGGATGTGGCCAGTGATTTATTGTCCAATGGAATGGTAATTTGAGTGGTGCCGCCTTGAACGATATTGGGCTGCTCAATGCCGATACGCCAAGGGTTGCCTTGCGCATTGTGGCCTTTGCCATGCAACTCGCCTCCGATTTCTACTAAATAATTGCCGATATTGAGTTTTTCAAGTTCGGCGGCGGTTTTATCCACACCAAAGCCTTTGGCGATGGAGGATAGGTCTAAATAGACTTCGGGATGGGTTTTGGCAAGTGTAGGCTGCTGTCCGTCTTGGGAAAGTTTGAGTTTGTCCGTACCGACCATTTCTGAAGCATGTTGGATTTCTTGTGCAGTCGGTTCGTGCGTAATTTCTTTTTGCGGGCCGAATCCCCAGAGGTTGACCAAAGGGCCGACGGTTACGTCCAGCGCGCCGTGCGTCAGTTTGTTTAAACGCAAGGCTTCTCCGGTCACATAGGCAAAGTCTTGGGAAATGGGCATGGCCTGATTGACGGTGCGCAGCTGGTTGAATTGGCTGATTTCGGAATCGGTCTGGTAGGTAGACATTTGCCGATTGACTTCTTTAAGCGCGTCATCAATGCGTTTTTGTATTTCGGCAGGGGAGGGGAGTTTATCTTGGCCGTCTGAAAGATATTTGACGGTATAGGTCGTGCCCATGGTCTCGCCTTGCAGGGTGATGGTTTGTTGTTGTTTTTCGGGTTGGCAGGCAGAGAGCGTGAGTGCGGAAACGATGGCAACGGTGTAGCCGATTATCGGACGGTAAAACGAATTAGAAAGAAACAGCATAAGGGATTTGCGGATTATTTTTTGAAGCCTTTATTGTATCGTAAAAGAAAGGTTCAGGCCGTCTGAAAGTATGGTTTTCAGACGACCTGGCAATAAAAAAGGAAGAAACCGAAGTTTCTTCCTTTTTGTCTGTTAGCCGCCGAAATCGTCCAAAAGGATGTTTTCGTCTTCCACGCCCAAGTCTTTGAGCATTTTGATCACGGACTGGTTCATGATTGGAGGGCCGCACATGTAGAATTCGCAGTCTTCCGGTGCTTCGTGGTTTTTCAGGTGGTTTTCGTAAACCACGTTGTGAATGAAGCCTGTGTAACCGTCCCAGTTGTCTTCAGGCAATGGGTCGGACAGGGCGACGTGCCATGTGAAGTTCGGGAATTCTGCTGCGAGTTGGTCGAAGTCTTCAACATAGAACATCTCGCGTTTAGAACGTGCACCATACCAGAAGGTAATCTTACGTTTGGAGTTCAAACGTTTCAGCTGGTCGAAAATGTGGGAACGCATCGGAGCCATACCCGCACCACCGCCGATAAATACCATTTCGGCATCGGTGTCTTTGGCGAAGAATTCGCCAAACGGGCCGGAGATGGTTACTTTGTCGCCGGGTTTAAGCGACCAGATGTAGGACGACATTTGTCCCGGAGGCGCATCGGGTACGCGCGGAGGCGGCGTGGCGATACGCACGTTCAGCATGATGATGCCTTTTTCTTCTGGATATGAAGCCATGGAGTAAGCGCGCAAAATCGGCTCGTCCACTTTGGAAACATATTGCCACAGATTGTATTTGTCCCAGTCTTCGTGGTATTCCTTAGGAATGTCGAAGTCTTTGTAGGCGACAGTATGAGGAGGAGCTTCAATTTGGATGTAGCCGCCGGCGCGGAAAGGAACTTCTTCACCTTCAGGAATGGCAAGCTTGAGTTCTTTAATGAACGTTGCTTTGTTGTCATTGGAGATGACGGTGCATTCCCATTTTTTCACACCGAACACTTCTTCCGGTACTTCGATGTCCATGTCGGTTTTAACGTTGACCTGACAAGACAGGCGGCAGCCTTCGCGCGCTTCGCGTTTGCTGATGTGGGACAACTCAGTTGGCAGAATGTCGCCACCGCCGCTTTTCACGACAACGCGGCACTGACCGCATGAGCCGCCGCCACCGCAGGCGGAAGGAACGAAGATGCCTTGGCTGGCAAGCGCACCCAGCAGTTTGCCGCCGGCAGGCATCGTCAGCTCTTTTTCGTTATTGACTTTGATGGTGATGTCGCCTTCGCTCACCAACTTGGATTTGGCAAACAGAATCATCAGTGCCAACACCAAGACGATGAGGGTGAACATCACGATACCTAAAATAATCTCCATGCCGATTCCTTTCTTATAACTGGATGCCGGAGAACGACATAAACGCCATTGCCATCAGGCCAGCAGCGATAAAGGTAATGCCCAAGCCTTTGAGGCCTTTAGGGACATCCGAATATTTCATTTTTTCGGTAATGCCCGCCAAAGCGACAATAGCCAAAAGCCAGCCCAGACCTGCACCGAAACCATATACAACGGACTCGCCGAAGTTGTATTCGCGTTGCGCCATAAATGATACGGCACCGAAAATCGCGCAGTTTACGGTAATCAGAGGCAGGTAGATACCCAATGCGTTGTAGAGGGCAGGGACGAATTTATCCAAGAACATTTCCAAAATCTGCACCAAAGCAGCAATCACGCCGATGAAGGTGATGAATTTCAGGAAGGTCAGGTCTACGCCTTCAACCAGCGCACCGTCTTTCAACAGCGAGTAAACAAGTTGGTTGGCTGGGACGGACAGGCCGAGTACGAAAGTTACGGCAACGCCCAAACCGAATGCAGTGGATACTTTTTTAGATACCGCCAAAAACGTACACATCCCCAAGAAGAAGGAAAGTGCCATGTTTTCCAGAAAGACGGATTTTACAAAGAGGCTTAAGTAATGTTCCATGTGTTATTTCTCCGCCTGTTCAGGTTTCCAAGTGCGCAGACCCCATACCAAGAAGCCGATGATGAAGAACGCGCTAGGGGCGAGCAGGAACAAGCCGTTGGTTTGATACCAGCCGCCATCTTGTACGGTTTGGAAAATGGTGTAGCCAAAGAGCTTGCCAGAGCCGATCAGTTCGCGGATGGTTGCGATGATGATCAACATCATGCCGTAACCTGCGCCGTTGCCGATACCGTCAACCAAGCTTTCCAGCGGCGGCTCTTTCATTGCGAATGCTTCGGCACGGCCCATTACGATACAGTTGGTAATAATTAGGCCGACGAATACGGACAGCTGTTTGGACAGCTCATAAGCAAAGGCTTGGAGCAGTTGGTCAACCAGCGTTACCAAGGAAGCAACAATCGCCATTTGCACAATAATACGGATGCTGTTAGGGATATAGTTGCGTACCAAAGAAATGAAGAAGCTGGAAAAACCGGTTACCAAAGCTACGGAAATACCCATTACGATGGCCGTCTGAAGTTTGGTGGTAACCGCCAAAGCCGAACAAATACCCAAAACCTGCAAGGCAATCGGGTTGTTGTCGATAAAGGGTGAAAACATCAAATATTTCAAGCGTTTCATGTCAGCCATTATTGTGCTCCTGCTGATTTCAATTTGTTCAGGTAGGGGATATAGCCGTTTTCGCCGAACCAGTAGGCGAACGAACCTTGCACGCCTTTAGATGTCAGCGATGCGCCGGAGAGGGCATCTACGCCGTGTTCTTTGTCCGAACTTGCGCCTTTGCCAACATGCAGGGCGAGTTTGCCTTGTTCGTCAAACAGTTTTTTGCCGACGAATTTTTGTTGCCACAACGGATTGCCGATTTCGCCGCCCAAACCCGGAGTTTCACCTTGGTCGTAGTAGGTGATGCCGTTGATGGTATTGCCGTCGGGTTGAATGGCGACAAAACCGTACATGACAGACCACAAGCCGTTACCGTGCATAGGCAGGATGATTTGGCTGACTTTGCCGTCTTCGCCTTTTACCAAGTAAACCTCAGTGTATTTGGCACGGCTTTTGATGCCGGCCAAATCGTCTTCGGGTTTGATTTGGATGCTTTGGGCAGGGTCTTTGCCTGCGATGCGCGCGCTGAAGTCTTTCGGCGCGTCTTTCACGTATTCGCCTGTTGCCAAATCGACAACGCGTTGCTCGATACGTTCGGCAAAGGTTTTGCTGATGTCGGTGTTTTTATCCATCAAACCGGCTACGCTTAAGATATAGCCTTGTTTGTCTTGGAGCTTTTGTTTCTCTTGGATAGGTTTCAAGCCGACGACCGCACCAGCAACGATGATGGAACAAATCAGGCTGACAACCAATACCACAATCAGCGTGCCACTGAAGCTGTCTTTATCGAATTTCTTAGCCATTGCTGCGCGCCTTTCTGCGTTTGATGTTCGCTTGTGCGACGAAATAGTCGAAAATTGGGGCAAACAGGTTGGCAAACAGAATCGCCAACATCATGCCTTCGGGGTAAGCAGGGTTGACCACGCGGATCAACACGCACATCACACCGATAAGCGCGCCGTACCACCATTTGCCAACATTGGTAAAGGAAGCGGAAACAGGGTCGGTCGCCATAAACAGCATACCGATGGCGAAGCCGCCGACCACCAAGTGCCAATACCAAGGCATGGAGAACATGGCGTTGGTGTCCGAACCGATGAAGTTAAACAGAGAAGACATGGCAATCATACCGATCATCACGCCGGCGATAATGCGCCAAGAGGCAATACGGGTGAACACGATAAAAGCGCCGCCGATTAAAAGCGCCAAAGTGGATACTTCGCCGATTGAGCCGGGTACGTTACCGATAAACGCATCCATCCAAGAAATGGTTTGACCGGTTACAGCGTTTTTCAGGCCGTCTGCACCGTGTGCCGCCCATTGCGCCAAAGCAGTGGCACCTGAATAGCCGTCAACCGCAGTCCAAATGGTATCGCCGGTAATGTTGGCAGGGTAGGCGAAGAACAGGAACGCACGACCTGCAAGAGCAGGGTTCATGAAGTTTTTACCTGTACCGCCGAATACTTCTTTCGCAACCACAACGCCGAAAGAAATACCCAAAGCCGCTTGCCACAAAGGCAGGGTAGGGGGAACGATCAAAGCAAACAGAATCGAAGTCACGAAGAAACCTTCGTTGATTTCGTGTTTGCGTACGGATGCGAACAAAACTTCCCAGAAGCCGCCCACAACAAATACAGTCGCGTAAATCGGCAGGAAGAAAATCGCGCCGAACAGCATTTTGCCCAACACACCCGCTTCAGACGACATATTGATGCCCAAAGCGTTGGCAAGGGCGTAGTGCCAGTTGTTGGCGATATTTTGTTGCAGCAAATCAGGCGTTAACGCACCGAATGCCTGTGCGCCGACGTTGTACATACCGTAGAACATGGCAGGGAACAAAGCCAGCCACACCAAAATCATCATGCGCTTGGAGTCGAGTGCATCGCGGACGTGCGCCGCTTTGCGCGTTACCGCGCCGGATGTATAGAAAATCGTCGCTGCAGCTTCGTAGAGGGCATACCATTTTTCATGTTTGCCGCCCGGCAGGAAGTGCGGTTCGATTTTTTCAAGAAAATGTTTCAAGCCCATAATCAGCCTTCCTTCTCAATGGTTTCCAGCACCTTGCG
>NZ_JBQCWY010000151.1:0-6173 GCF_051956955.1 Neisseria sp. P0021.S005
AGCATTTCTTTGATACTGCGGCCGAAGAGGCGGAATTGTACAAAACCGGTGGTAACGGTGAAAAAGAGGCCTGCGCCTAAAAGCATATATACCAACCCCGACCACATTGGGTCGTTGATGGCGTTTATCCAGCCGTGAAGCTGTTCGAAAAATTGATCCATACAAACCTTTCAGAGTTTCTGCATTTTCAGACGGCCTGTGTGTGGAGGCTGTCTGTAACTGGATGTATTCTAGCAGACTGTCAACAAACTGAAAAACGTTTACATATTCTTTTTTATATTATCTTTTTGATTATCATGTAATTTTATTATTATGGTGTAAAGGATTTATCGATTTAAACTCTTCCGTTTTACATATTTGAACAAAAAGGCCGTCTGAAAACAGAGTCTTGTTTTCAGACGGCCTTGATTTTATTTCAATGCGTTATTCGGGACGCATTTGTGGGAACAGAATCACGTCGCGGATGGTTTGCGAATCGGTCAGCAACATGACCAAGCGGTCGATACCGATGCCGCAGCCGCCGGTCGGCGGTAAACCGAACTCCATGGCGCGGATGTAGTCGGCATCATAGTGCATGGCTTCATCGTCGCCGGCGTCTTTTTGCGCCACTTGCGCTTTGAAGCGTTCGGCTTGGTCTTCCGGATCGTTCAACTCAGAGTAACCGTTTGCCAGTTCGCGGCCGACAACGAAAAGCTCGAAGCGCTCGGTCAAACCCGGTTTGCTGTCGGATGCGCGTGCCAATGGCGACACTTCGACAGGGTAGTCGATGATGAAAGTCGGGTTCCACAGTTTGCCCTCGGCGCAACCTTCAAACAGGGCAAGTTGCAGGCTGCCGATACCCGGAGACGGAGGCAGGCTTTCGCCGTGTTTGACGATTTCTTTTTTCAGCCATTCTTCATCGTTCAACTGCTCATCGGTGTAGTGCGGATTGTATTTCTTGATGGCACCGAGAATGGTCAGGCGTTCAAACGGGCTTTCCAAATCGACTTCTTTGCCGTTGTAGCTGATTTTTGCCGTACCGTTTACCGCGCGGGAAGCGTTGCGGATGATGTCTTCCGCCATTTGCATCATGCGTTCGTAGTCGGAGAAGGCTTCGTAGAATTCGATCATGGTGAATTCAGGGTTGTGGCGTACGGACATGCCTTCGTTGCGGAAGCTGCGGTTGATTTCAAACACGCGTTCCAAGCCGCCGACAACCAAGCGTTTTAGATACAGCTCGGGAGCGATGCGCAGGTAGAGTGGAATGTCCAAGGCATTGTGGTGAGTAACGAACGGTTTTGCCGTCGCACCGCCAGGAATCGGGTGCATCATTGGGGTTTCAACTTCCAAATAATGCTCGTTAACCATGAAATTGCGCACGGATTGGATGATTTGGCTGCGTTTGATGAAGGTATTGCGCGATTCTTCGTTGGCAATCAAATCGACGTAGCGTTGACGGTATTTGGTTTCCTGATCGCTCAAACCTTTGTGTTTGTCGGGTAGCGGGCGCAGGGATTTGGACAGCAGGCGGATGTTGGACACGCGCACGGTCAATTCGCCGTGGTTGGTTTTGAACAAAGTACCTTCCGCACCGATGATGTCGCCTAAGTCCCAGTGGTTGAAGTCGTCCAAAACTTCTTGGCTCACGCCTTTGTTATTCAAATAAAGCTGGATTTGACCGGTAACGTCTTGAATGGTGGCGAAGCTGGCTTTGCCCATTTGACGTTTGAGCATCATACGGCCGGCCACTTTGACGGGAATGCCTTGCGGGTCGAGTTCTTCTTTGCTGATTTCACCGTATTGGGTGTGCAGGTCGGCGGCAAAGCTGTCGCGTTTGAAATCGTTAGGGTAGGCATTGCGTTCTTTACGGATGTTGTGCAGTTTCTCGCGGCGCAGGGCGATGATTTGGTTTTCGTCCAACTGCGGCTCGATTTGAGGATTGTTTTGTTCGCTCATGGTGTTTTCCGGAAAAATGAGTCAGGCTGTCGGAGTTTTCAGACGGCCTGAATAAAGTGAAAAATTGGCTCTATTTTACGCGATGTCGGTGTTTTTTTCTATAAAGGCAGAAAGGCCGTCTGAAACCTGAAAAATCGGTTTCAGACGGCCTTTTGTTTTATGAAGGGCAGTTAGATATTGGTTTCCAAATAAACGACTTGGGTTTGCAGATATTCTTCCAAACCGTGTTTACCGTCCGCGCCGCCGATACCTGATTTTTTCCAACCGGCATGGAAGCCCTGCATGGCTTCGAAGTTTTCGCGGTTGATGTAGGTTTCGCCGAAACGCAGACGGCGGGTTACATAAAACGCTTCATTCAGATTGGTGGTATAGACGGAGCTGGTCAGGCCGAATTCGCTGTCGTTTGCCAAGGCTATGACTTGGTCGAGCGTGTCGAAAGTGGCAACCGGCAGGACTGGGCCGAAGGTTTCTTCCTTCATGATGTCCATGCTGTTGTCGGTATCGGTCAGCAGGGTAGGTTCAAAGAAGTAGCCTTTGCCATCGGCACGTTTGCCGCCGCAGACTAGTGTCGCCCCTTGTTTGACGGCGCGTTCGACTTTCTCGGAAACGGCTTTGACGGCGCGCTCTTCAATCAACGGGCCCATTTCCAGTGCGCCTGGCTCGGCTTCGGCCGGGTTGCCGTAGCGCACGCCTTTCATTGCGGCGGTCATTTTTTCGATAAATGCGTCTTTCAGGCTGCTGTGGACATATACGCGTTCGGCGCAGTTACAGATTTGGCCGGTATTGCCCACGCGTGAAGCCAAGATGGATTTCACTGCCAAGTCCAAATCCGCGTCTTTCAAAACGATGGCAGGGGCTTTGCCGCCCAGTTCCAGTGAGACTTTGGTAATGTTGGTGGCGGCGGCTTCCATTACTTGGCGGCCTGCATCGACAGAACCGGTCAGGCTGACCATATCGACTTGCGGATGCGATGCCAAGGCATTGCCTATTTCTGCGCCAGGGCCGTTGACGACGTTGAATACGCCGGCCGGTAAGCCTGAAGCGTGAACGATTTCAGCAAAAATGTGGCAGTTAATCGGGGTAACGCTGCTTGGTTTGACGACGATAGTATTGCCTGTTACCAAAGCCGGGCCCATTTTTCGGGCAATCAGGAAGAATGGGAAGTTCCACGGCAAAATGCCGGCGATTACGCCCAAAGGACGTTTGAACAATAAAATATTTTCGCGCGGGCGGTCGCTTTGGATGATTTCGCCTTCATAACGGCGCGCCCATTCGGCTTGATAATCGAGATAGTCGGCAGTGAACATGACTTCTATGCGTGCCAAGTCTTTGGTTTTGCCGCCTTCAGCAACAATAGTGTCGGTCAGCTCGTCGGCACGTTCGCGGATGCCTTGGGCGATTTTGCGCAGGTATGCGCCGCGTTCAACGGCAGGCAAACGCTCCCATGCAGTTTGCGCATCTCTGGCCGCGGCAACGGCACGATCAACATCGGCTTTTCCGCCTTTAGGCTCACGCGCGATGACTTCTTCGGTTGCCGGATTCAATACATCACGCCATGTACCGTTAAAGTCGGTTTCAAAGCGGCCGTTGATATACATAGACAGTTGTTTCATCAAACCTTCTCCTGTTGTTGTAGTTGGATGTAGTTTTAGTCTATGCCTAAATTGTCTGGCATACAAGAGGATTTAGCGTGGGTTGATGGTAGGTATTTGGAAGTTTTTAGAAAAATATGATGTGTGGGGAGTTGGGTTTGATTGATTTAAGAGGTTTGTGATGCTTTCAGTTACATCTATAACAGCATTGTGACAAAGCTCGAATATTCTTGATGTTGATAATAAGGGAGGTATTGAGTGAAGAAAGGCTTGATGGAGAATATAAAAAAACCTGCTTTTTTCAAGGCAGGTTTTCATATTTTGGTGGGTCGTGAGCGATTCGAACGCTCGACCAACGGATTAAAAGTCCGCTGCTCTACCGACTGAGCTAACGACCCGATAAGCTGTGCATTATAGGGAACTTGTTTCTTTTCGTCAACTATTTTTTTGAAATTTTTTTCAAAAAACGTAAATTGGCTGTTATTTGGCGTTAATTCTTCCTTTTTTGAGCATTTATTATGTTATGATTTTTGGGTCTGTCAGTTTTGACGGATATTTTTTAGACCAAAGGATATACAACATGAAAAAATTATTGATTGCTGCAATGATGGTAGCCGGCTTGGCGGCGTGTACACAAGAAGCGAAAAAAGAAACCCAAGAGGCGGCTTCTGCTGTTGCTTCCGATGTAAACGCTGCTGCTGAAAATGCAGCTTCTGCTGTTGATGCTGCTGCTTCTGAAGCCAAAGGTGCGGCTGAGCAAGCTGTTTCTGATGTTAAAGACGCTGCTGCAGATGCTAAAGCAACTGCGGATAAAGCAGTTTCTGACGCTAAAGATGCTGCCGGTAAAGCGGTTGAAGAAGCTAAAGAAGCTGTTTCTGATGCTAAGGATGCTGCCAAAGACGCAGCTAAAGACGCTATGGGTAAAGCAGCCGATGCGACTCAAGAAGCTGCCGACAAATTGAAAGACGCTGCTAAATAAGCTGGTGTTTGATATTTGAAAAGGCCGTCTGAAATGTTCAGACGGCCTTTTTATATCGGCAGATTATTTTTTCTCTTGCTGACGCGTGTACACCAAAGAAGTCAGGATGGACGCGCCCAGTGCGCCGAAGACGACGGACAGGGAAATGGAAATCGGGATATGTACCCAGTGCATAATCAGCATCTTGATACCGATAAAGCTCAACACGAAAGCCAAGCCGTATTTGAGGAAAATAAAGCGTTCGGCAAAGTCTGCCAGTAAGAAGTACATGGCACGCAGGCCCAAAATGGCAAAAATGTTGGAAGTGAGGACGATGAAAGGGTCAGTGGTTACGGCGAAAATAGCAGGGATGCTGTCCACGGCGAAGATGATGTCGCTCAATTCGATCATAATCAATACCAGCAAAAGCGGCGTAGCGATACGTTTGCCGTTCTCGATGGTAAAGAATTTTTCACCGTCAAACTGTTGGCTGGTCGGGATGACTTTTTTGAGCAGGGTTAGGATCTTGTTTTGGGAAAGGTCTTCCTCAACTTCGGCTTCGGGCTTCATCATGTGAATGCCGGTGTATAAGAGGAATGCGCCGAAGAGGTACAAAATCCATTCAAATTGTTGTACCAAGGCTGCGCCGATGAAGATCATGATGGCGCGCAGGACGATGGCGCCGAATACGCCATAGAGTAAGACGCGGTGTTGGAATTTGGGTTCTACTTTGAAGTAGCCGAAAATCATCAGGAAAACGAAGATGTTATCGACGGCAAGGGATTTTTCGAGTACATAGCCGGTGAAGAATTCGAGGACTTTTTCTTTGGCGACAACGGCCCCGTAAGTCGGGTTGCCCGCCAGTTCAAAATAGAGCCAGCCTGCAAACGTGCAGGATACGGCCACCCAAATGCCGCTCCAGGCGAGGGCTTCTTTTATGCTGACTTTGTGGGCGCCGTTTTTTTTCAGCGATACCATATCGATGGCGATCATGATTGAGACGGCAATAAAGAAGATGCCGTAAAACATCGGCGAGCCGACGGACGGGTATTGGGTCATAAACAATCCTTGTGTGTGGGGTATGGGTAAGGTTTACCAAGACAGGTAGAACATCGCCTTGGCAAAAAAGACGATAAACAGCATATGGCTGAATACGACGGCGTGTATGTATTTCGACCAGCCGACGGTGAGGGTGTGCCGTGCCATTTTGACGACGGCGATGGCAAAATGTACCAAAACGCTTATTGCCAACAGGATTTTGATGCTCAGCATGATGCCGAAAGAGCTGTCAAATGGGTGGTGAAGTATCGGCAGGTAGCGGTTGTACACCATCACGATGCCGCTGATGAACAAGGTAATGACGACAGGCGGCATTACGCGGACGGCACGATAGGACATGGCACGTTCGACTTCGCGGCGCGATTCGCGCGAAACGCGGCCGGTGTGCAAAACGGAGAGAACCAGCATTTCGAAAAATACGCCGCCGACAAAGGCAATCGCGCAATAAACGTGGATGATGTGTGCCAGTGCGTAGATACTCATGAAGGGTGTTTCCGGTAATTCAGACAAGTCGTCATTGTATCACTACCGAATGCGGTTGATGTATGCACAATTTTATGCCAAGTATATTAAAATTTATAAATATTCTTTTGGAATTGCCGTTTGTTTTTGTATTTAACCGCTCATCA
>NZ_JBQCWY010000152.1:0-6074 GCF_051956955.1 Neisseria sp. P0021.S005
CCGCTGCATACCGAAAATGCCGCGCTGGGTGCGTTGATGGACACTATTGAACTGGCGGGAGCTTGATCATGCAAGAATGGTTCCAAAACCTCTTTGCCGCAACGCTCGGTCTGGGCGATTTGGGTATCACCGTAGGCTTGGTGGTATCCGTCATCGTCAAAATCGTGATTATCCTGATTCCGCTGATTCTGACCGTTGCCTACCTGACGTATTTCGAACGTAAAGTCATCGGCTTTATGCAGCTTCGTGTCGGCCCGAACGTAACCGGTCCGTGGGGTCTGATTCAGCCGTTTGCCGACGTGTTCAAACTCTTGTTTAAAGAGGTAACTCGTCCGAAGCTGTCAAACAAAGCCCTGTTCTACATCGGCCCGATTATGTCGCTTGCACCGTCTTTTGCGGCGTGGGCAGTGATTCCGTTCAACGAAGAATGGGTACTGACCAACATCAATATCGGCCTTTTGTACATCCTGATGATTACCTCGCTGTCGGTTTACGGCGTGATCATCGCGGGCTGGGCTTCTAACTCAAAATATTCGTTCTTGGGTGCAATGCGTGCTTCCGCGCAAAGCATTTCCTACGAGATTGCCATGAGTGCCGCACTGGTGTGTGTCGTGATGGTATCGGGCAGTATGAACTTCTCCGACATCGTTGCCGCACAAGCCAAAGGTATTGCCGGCGGCTCGGTATTCTCTTGGAACTGGCTGCCGCTCTTCCCAATCTTCATCGTCTATCTGATTTCCGCCGTTGCAGAAACCAACCGCGCGCCGTTTGACGTGGCAGAGGGTGAGTCCGAAATCGTTGCCGGTCACCACGTTGAATATTCCGGCTTCGCATTCGCGCTGTTCTTCCTTGCCGAATACATTTTCATGATTCTGATTGCCGCTCTGACATCGCTGATGTTCCTCGGCGGCTGGTTGTCTCCGTTCCCGCAAAGCTGGGGCTTTATCGGTACGCCTTCCGCATTCTGGATGTTTGTGAAAATGGCGGCGGTTCTGTACTGGTATCTGTGGATCCGTGCAACTTTCCCACGCTACCGTTACGACCAAATCATGCGTTTGGGCTGGAAAGTGCTGATTCCGATCGGCTTCGCCTACATCGTGGTTTTGGGTGTGTGGATGATTTCACCGCTGAATTTGTGGAAATAGGGCAGGGAGGCCGTCTGAAAGTTTTCAGGTAGCCTGAACCCCAAATTTTTAACCGTTTCAAACCGAGAGAAACCGATGAAAGCTCAATGCCTGTGCGGCGCAGTATCACTGGAAACCGCCGAAAACCGCGAACTCCACGCCTGCCATTGCGGGAAATGCCGCACATGGGGCAGCGGCGCGTCTTTTACTTTGGCCGCCCGGTCGCCCGAAATCACAGGCAGCGAGCACATCGCGCATTATCAGTCGTCCGAATGGGCGCAACGCTGTTTTTGCAAACACTGCGGCACACACCTGTTTGTGCAGGTTGGCAACGATTATTACATCAACGCCGGGCTGTTTGCCGACAACGCGGGCTTTGAAACTACCTCACAAATCTTTATTGATTGCAAAGCTCCGTATTATGACTTGGCCAACGATACCCCGAAGCTGACCGAAGCCGAGTTTTTAGAAATGGTGGGCGCGGCAGGTTAAAAAAACCGCTTTCAGACGGCCTGTAAACAGAACAATCCGAAAAGAGCATCCGAAAATGGCTAATTTAGTAAAAACCTTCCTGCTGGGCGAATTGGTGAAAGGCATGGGCGTAACGCTCAAAAACTTCTTCGCCCGCAAAGACACGATTTACTTCCCCGAAGAAAAAACGCCGCAATCCGTGCGTTTCCGCGGCCTGCACGCGCAACGCCGTTATCCGAACGGCGAAGAGCGCTGTATTGCGTGTAAATTGTGCGAGGCAGTTTGTCCAGCAATGGCGATTAACATTGAATCGGAAGAACGCGAAGACGGCACCCGCCGCACCAAGCGTTACGACATCGACCTGACCAAGTGTATCTTCTGCGGTTTCTGCGAAGAGGCCTGCCCGACCGATGCGATTGTAGAAACCCATATTTTTGAATACCACGGCGAGAAAAAAGGCGACTTGCACATGACCAAGCCGATTCTTTTGGCCATTGGCGACAAATACGAAGCTGAAATCGCCAAACGCAAAGCCGCTGACGCGCCGTATCGTTAAGGAGCAGACGAATGACTTTTTCTGCGATTCTGTTCTATATTCTTGCCGCTATCGTTTTGTACGGTGCGGTTCGTACCGTCACCGCTAAAAACCCTGTTCACGCCGCTTTGCATCTGGTGCTGACCTTCTGCGTGAGCGCGATGCTTTGGATGCTGATGCAGGCCGAATTCTTGGGCGTGACGCTGGTGGTGGTTTACGTCGGCGCCGTGATGGTGTTGTTCTTGTTCGTTGTAATGATGTTGAACATCGACATTGAGGAAATGCGCGCCGGTTTCTGGCGTCATGCGCCTGTTGCCGGTGTGGTTGGCACATTGTTGGCGGTTACCCTGATCCTGATTTTGGTCAACCCGAAAACCGACCTTGCCGCATTTGGCCTGATGAAAGACATTCCGGCCGATTACAACAATATCCGCGATTTGGGCAGCCGTATTTATACCGACTATCTGTTGCCGTTTGAATTGGCGGCGGTATTGCTGCTGTTGGGTATGGTAGCCGCGATTGCTCTGGTTCACCGTAAAACGGTTAATCCGAAACGCATGGATCCTGCCGACCAAGTTAAAGTACGCGCCGATCAAGGCCGTATGCGTCTGGTGAAAATGGAAGCGGTCAAACCGCAAGTCGAATCTGCCGAAGAAAGCGAAGTTTCAGACGGCCTCAAGCCGGAAGGGGAGGGCAAAGCATGATTACCTTGACGCATTATTTGGTATTGGGTGCGCTCCTGTTCGGTATCAGCGCAATGGGTATCTTTATGAACCGCAAAAACGTGCTGGTATTGCTGATGTCCATCGAGCTGATGCTCTTGGCGGTGAACTTCAACTTTATCGCCTTTTCGCAACATCTAGGCGATACCGCCGGACAGATTTTCGTATTCTTCGTACTGACCGTTGCTGCTGCCGAATCCGCCATCGGTTTGGCGATTATGGTGCTGGTGTATCGCAACCGACAAACGATTAATGTTGCCGATTTGGACGAGTTGAAAGGGTAGGGCGGATGCCGTCTGAACAAACCGATCAAGCGAATATCGAGCAATGGGTGTTTAAGCCGCGTTCGCTTTTAGTTTTGTGCTGGGTTGCTGTCCCATTTTTCCTGTCGATTTGGCTGGTGTGGTTTGCGTTTGCATGGGCTGGGCGGTTGGGCTGGCTGTTTGGCTTATTGTCGGTTTTGTGTGCGGGTATCGGGATTGCCGGATGGAAGATGTGGCAAAATTCGCGCCGCAATACGGGCAGAGATCGGGAATTCATACGTTTGGACGAAGACGGTTTGTCTTATTGCATACACGGCTGTGGGGCGGGTAAGGTGAAATACACATGGATACGCTCTGTGTATCAAGTTCATACAAGGGGCTGTCAAGGCATTGCGGTGGAATACCGTAGACCTGAAACAGGCGTGGTTTTGGATACAATAATGCTGACTGACCTAGACCGCTTGGACTTAGATAGGAACGGTTTCAAATTGGCAGATCCACGCGACATCATCACTAAAGCGATTAGGGCGCGTTGCCAAGACAGGCAGCTTTATCGGATTTGAATGCTGTTGCACGGTTTGGCTGAAAATCTGAAGCCTGTAAGGAAAAAAATTTAAGGTTGGACAACCTGCCTTATGGCGTGAGGTCGTCTGAAAACCAAGACAAAGTAGATTGGTCGGATTAGGGAATCCGACCGACAAAACAAACATAGATTTTTAAATCAAAAAGGTTCATCCAAAATGAACGACATGACTTTATATCTCATCATTGCCCTCGTGCCTTTGGCAGGCTCGCTGATTGCGGGTTTGTTCGGCAATAAAATCGGACGTGCCGGCGCGCATACGGTTACGATACTCGGCGTGGCGGTGTCCGCCGTGTTGTCGGCTTATGTGCTGTGGGGCTTTATCGACGGCAGCCGCGCCAAGTTTGACGAGAATGTCTATACCTGGCTGACGATGGGCGGTTTGGATTTTTCCGTCGGCTTCTTGGTCGATACGATGACGGCGATGATGATGGTCGTGGTCACCGGCGTATCGCTGATGGTACATATCTACACCATCGGCTATATGCACGATGAAAAAGTCGGCTACCAACGCTTCTTCAGCTACATTTCTTTATTTACTTTCAGCATGTTGATGCTGATTATGAGCAACAACTTCATCCAGCTCTTTTTCGGTTGGGAAGCTGTGGGCTTGGTGTCGTATCTCTTGATCGGTTTCTATTTCAAACGTCCGAGCGCGATTTTTGCCAACCTGAAAGCCTTTTTGGTTAACCGTGTCGGCGACTTCGGCTTTTTGCTCGGTATCGGCTTGGTGCTTGCCTATTTCGGCGGCAGCCTGCGCTATCAAGATGTATTCGCTTATCTGCCTAATGTTCAGACGGCCACCATTCAACTGTTCCCCGGTGTGGAATGGTCTTTGATTACCGTAACCTGTTTGCTGTTGTTTGTGGGTGCGATGGGTAAATCAGCGCAATTCCCGCTACACGTTTGGCTGCCTGATTCGATGGAAGGCCCGACACCGATTTCCGCGTTGATTCACGCCGCAACCATGGTTACCGCCGGTCTGTTCATGGTATCGCGTATGTCGCCGATTTATGAGATGAGCAGCACTGCGCTGTCTGTCATCATGGTAATCGGTGCGATTACTGCCCTGTTTATGGGTTTCTTGGGCGTGATTCAAAACGACATCAAACGTGTGGTTGCGTATTCTACCCTGTCGCAACTGGGCTACATGACCGTGGCTCTGGGCGCGTCCGCCTATTCCGTGGCGATGTTCCATGTGATGACTCACGCTTTCTTTAAAGCCTTGCTGTTCTTGGCTGCAGGTAGCGCGATTATCGGTATGCACCATGACCAAGATATGCGCCACATGGGCAACCTGAAAAAATACATGCCGATTACTTGGCTGACCATGCTGATCGGTAACTTGTCGCTGATCGGTACGCCGTTCTTCTCCGGCTTCTATTCCAAAGATTCGATTATCGAAGCGGCGAAATACAGCACCCTGCCGGGCAGTGGCTTTGCCTATTTTGCGGTCCTTGCCAGTGTGTTTGTTACTGCGTTCTACGCGTTCCGCCAATACTTTATGGTGTTCCACGGTGAAGAGAAATGGCGCAACCTGCCTGAGCATCATGACGATCATCATGGCGAAGAGCATCACGGCTTGGGCAAAAACGACAATCCGCACGAAAGCCCGTTGGTTGTTACCCTGCCTTTGATTCTGCTGGCCATTCCGTCCGTTATCATCGGCTACGTTGCCATTGAGCCTATGCTTTACGGCGATTTCTTTAAAGACGTAATCTTTGTCAATGCCGACGCGCATCCGACCATGCACATCATGAAGGAAGAGTTCCACGGCGCATTGGCAATGGTGTCACACAGCCTGCATTCGCCTGTACTCTACCTTGCTATCGCAGGTGTCTTAAGCGCATGGCTCCTGTACGTCAAACTGCCGCACCTGCCAGCGAAAATTGCACAGGCGTTCCGTCCGATTTACGTTTTGTTTGAAAACAAATACTACCTCGACGCCCTGTATTTCAACGTCTTCGCTAAAGGCACGCGCGCATTGGGTACCTTCTTCTGGAAAGTCGGCGATACCGCCATTATCGACAACGGTATTGTCAACGGCTCCGCCAAACTGGTCGGCGCGATTGCTGCGCAAGTGCGTAAAGCCCAAACCGGCTTTATCTACACCTACGCCGCTGCTATGGTATTCGGCGTATTGGTACTGCTCGGCATGACCTTCTGGGGATTGTTCCGATAAGAATAAGGTTTCAGACGGTCTTAAACCTTCAGGCCGTCTGAAACGAAGAAATATCCACATAAACACATTTTTATTTTAACCACAGGTTAACCACTATGTTTTCCAACTACCTACTCAGCTTGGCAATATGGATACCCATCGCCGCAGGTGTGCTGGTTTTGGCGACCGGTAAAGACAGCCGTGCGCCGCTGGCG
>NZ_JBQCWY010000153.1:0-5952 GCF_051956955.1 Neisseria sp. P0021.S005
ACGGCCCTTAAGGAAAGAGGGAAGGCCGTCTGAAAGATGTTTGAAGAATGGGCGGATTATCCGCTGTTTTTGTGTTTCGGTCAATTTTGTGTCGGGTTTGCGCTTTGTTTTTTATACGGAAAATGTCCTATATGGGCAAAGGTGAAAAGGGGCTTTAATTTATTAGAAATGTAAAAAAAGCAGGGTTGGGCGGAATAATTTAACAAAAAACCGTTCAAGCAATGTATTTTCTTGTAAAATATCAAGCTTCATTTTAAAAAATATTCGGATTAGTTACCGATTTTGACCGACGGAAGGTTTATGGATTTTCGTTTTGACATTATTTATGAATACCGCTGGATGTTTTTATACGGCGTGTTGACAACGCTGGGACTGACGGTGGTTGCAACGGCAGGTGGCTCGGTTTTGGGTTTGCTGTTGGCATTGGCGCGTTTGATCAATCCGGAAAAAGCCGGTGTGCCGATGCGTGCCTTGGCTTGGGTGTTGCGTAAGATTTCTTTTTGGTATGTTACGCTGTTCCGCGGTACGCCATTGTTTGTACAAATTGTGATTTGGGCTTATGTTTGGTTCCCATTTTTCGTTCACCCGGCCGACGGTGTGCTGATTAGCGGCGAAGCAGCTGTTGATCTGCGCCGTTCTTATGGTGCGCTGATTGCCGGTTCTTTGGCTTTGGTTGCGAACTCGGGTGCGTATATTTGTGAAATTTTCCGTGCCGGTATTCAATCGATTGATAAAGGCCAAATGGAAGCTGCGCGTTCTTTGGGGCTGACCTATACTCAGGCGATGCGTTATGTGATTTTGCCGCAAGCTTTGCGCCGTATGTTGCCGCCATTGGCCAGTGAGTTTATTACGTTGTTGAAAGACAGCTCATTGCTTTCCGTCATTGGCGTGGCAGAGTTGGCTTATGTACAAAGCACGATTACCGGCCGCTATTCTGTCTATGAAGAGCCGCTTTATACAATTGCGCTGATTTATTTGGTGCTGACAAGCTTTTTGGGTTGGGTATTCCTGCGATTGGAAAACCGTTACAATCCGCAACACCGCTAATCGCTTTAAATCAAAAAAAGGAAGACTTTTTCAAGTCTTCCTTTTTTTATTTGCTGTCAATGTTTCAGACGGCCTTGAATCAGAATGCTTCACCGACTTTGACACCGCCAGCGATGTCTTTTGGCGTTGCCAGTTTGGCAGTTGCTTGTTGGGCGGCTTGGAATGCTTCGGTTGCCATGATGTCGGCGGCTTCTTGTACGGTCAATGTGTTGGCCATGTATTGCCAACGCGCTGCCAAGTCGGCGTTTGCCGGTGCGTGGAAACCGTCTCGCAATTCATCTACCAAATCGGGACGGTTGCACACCAGTACAATATCGCAGCCTGCTTCAAAAGAAAGGCGGGCGCGTTCTTTAATACCGCCGACACCGCATGCGCCTTCCATGGTCAGGTCGTCTGAAAAGATAACGCCGTTAAATCCGATTTCTTGGCGCAGGATTTGTTTCAGCCATTTTTCGGAGAAGCCGGCAGGTTGGCTGTCGGTTTGCGGGTATACGACGTGGGCAGGCATGACTGCGGCCATGCCTGCTTGGCTCAATGCTCGGAAGGGGATAAGGTCTGCGGCTTCTAGCTCTTCTCGGCTGCGTTCGTCGCAAGGCAGGACGTGATGGCTGTCGCCTTCGACAAAGCCGTGGCCGGGGAAGTGTTTGCCGCAAGATTTCATGCCGCCTTTGTTCAGACCTTTTTGCAGGGCAAGGGCAAGCTGGGTAACGATGTTGGCGTCGCGGTGGAAACTGCGGTTGCCGATGACGGCGCATTGACCCCAGTCCAAATCCAATACAGGCGTAAAGGATAGGTCGATACCGCAGGCGGAGAGTTCGGTTGCCAAAACCCAGCCGACTTGTTCTGCTTGGGTACAGGCGGCTTCTTGGCCTTCGTTATCCCAAATTTCGCCCAATACATTCATGGCAGGCAGGCGGGTGAAGCCGTCAATAAAACGTTGAACCCGTCCGCCTTCGTGGTCGACGGCGATGATAAGTTCAGGTGTACGGACGGCTTTGATTTCTTGAACCAAAGCTTTGAGCTGGGAAACGTTTTCAAAGTTGCGGCGGAACAAAATAACGCCACCGACGGCAGGGTCGAGCAGGCGTTGTTTTTCTTCTTCGGTCAGATGATAGGCAGCGACGTCGGCCATGACTGGGCCGCGTGGAAGATGAGGCGTATTCATTGTTTTGTCCTGAATAATGTATCTATTGGATAATCGTTATGTTCAGACGGCCTGAGAGTGTAAGAATATCTCAGGCCGTCTGAATATTGGTTTTGAATTAGGCAGTTGCTTTTTTCTTGTCTTTTAAGATGAAAACCAACACAACCATCACGATGCCGGTTACCACAAAACCTAAAGGCGCAGAGCCGGTCATGCCCAGTGCGAGGTAGCCTGTGGCAGCAGATGCGGCTACGGTCAGCGCATAAGGGAATTGCGAGGTAACGTGGTCGATGTGGTTACAGTGTGCGCCGGTAGAAGAGAGGATAGTGGTATCGGAAATTGGCGAGCAGTGGTCGCCAAATACGGCACCGGCCATTACGGCAGACATGCAAGGGATAATCAGCGAAGGTTCGACTTTGACGGCCATGGCGGCGGCAATCGGCAACATGATGCCGAATGTGCCCCAGCTTGTGCCGGTAGCGAAGGCCATCACGCCTGCGAGCATAAACAAAATCACGGGTAGGAAGCCTGCGTGGATATTGCCTGCCACCAAAGTGGAGAGGTATTCGCCGGTGTGCATCTCGCTGACAACGGTGCTGATGATCCATGCCAAAATTAAGATGGTAATGGCACCGCGCATAGAGATGATGCCCTGCCAAATGGCTTTAGGGTAATCGCCGGTTTTGATGGTGCCGATGGTGCAGAGGATGACGGCCAATACGCCGCAGGTGCCGCCGAATACGAGGGAAGTGTTTACATCGGTATTTTCAAATGCGCTGAGCAAAGAGAAGGTTTCAGAAGCTTGTGCGCCAGTGTAAATCATGGCGGAAACAGTGGCGACGATCAGTACCAAAACCGGCACAATCAGAGCGAATACGCGACCGTTGGGATGGCCTGTTTCAACGGTTTCATCATGAATTTCATTCAAAGCGGCGCGTTCCAAACGGGCCATGGAGCCGATGTCGAAGGAGAACCAGGCCACGACAAACACCATAATCAATGCGAAGACGGCGTAGTAATTCATCAGGCTCATGGCCACGAATGCGCCCATTGGTGTGTAGTCTGTGATGTTGTAAGTCACCAAAAGGCCTGCCAAAGTAGCAATAATCGATGCCCCCCAGCTGGATACAGGCATCAAAACGCACATCGGCGCGGCAGTGGAGTCAAGGATATAAGCCAGTTTGGCGCGGGAAACTTTGAATTTGTCGGTTACAGGGCGGGCAATCGCGCCGACGGCAAGGCTGTGGAAATAGTCGTCAATAAAGGTAACGAATACCAGGCAGGCAGTCAGCAGCTTCGCACCACGGCGGCCTTTGATGTGCTGTTTTGCCCAATCGGCAAATGCTTGGTTACTGCCTGAATGCGTCAGCAGGGAAGTGAAAATCCCCAAAAGCACTAAGAAGAGCAGGATTTTGGGTTTGCCCAAAGACCAATCGCCGTCCGCCCAAGTCAGGCTGACGGCCATGTCTTTCAAGTGAACCAAGGCATCAAGCGGATTACCGCCTACCAGCAGGAATGAGCCGACGATAATGCCGACACCCAAGGACAGCAATACACGACGCGTGGCAATGGCCAGGGCAAGCGCGATGGCTGCAGGAATAATGGATAAAATAGAATTCGAATAATTAATAAGTTGCATAATTATATTGTATATAAGCGGTGAAATATTTTCAGACGGCCTAAACTGGAAGACGGATAACAAAATACCCACCGCCTCTGACAGATGGGTATTTTATCATTTAACGCATCATCATGCCGTCTGAAAATCTTGCTATTGCAGATTTAGCGCGAGGAACAAAGTATTGCCTTCGCGTTGTACCAAAAGCGGTACGTTTTTGCCTGCGCTTTCCAATGCGCTACGGAAAGTGGATTCGTCATTGACGCTGATTTGGCTGACGGCAATAATTTCGTCGCCGCGTTTGAGGCCGGCACGTTCGGCCGCACCGCTAACGCGCAGAACGATTAAGCGTTGTTTGCCGTCTGCGTTTTCAACCTGCAAAGTTAGGCCTGCATTTTCAACGGTAAATCCGTCATGGCCGCCTTCGTGTTGCGGGTGTTCGGCTTCTTTTGCAGAAGTTTCCGTTTGTTCGGCTGCGCTGCCAAGTTTGACTTTGACATCGGTTTGTTTGCCGCCGCGCCAAATGCTCAAAGTCACTTCTTTGCCCGGCATCATCGAGCCGACCATGACCGGCAAGTCGCTGGAGGCACGGACTTCTTCTCCGTTTACGCTGCGGACAATATCGCCGACTTGCAACCCGGCTTGTTGCGCTGCGCTGTTCGGCATGATTTTGGCAATCAGCGCGCCGCTTGCTTTGTCCAAACCGAAAGATTTGGCCAAATCGTAAGAAACTTCTTGGATAACCACGCCTAATTGACCGCGTTGGACTTTGCCGTTGGCTTTTAATTGATCGGCCACATTCATGGCAACATCAATCGGAATGGCAAACGAAATGCCCATGAAACCGCCGCTTCGGCTGTAAATTTGCGAGTTGATGCCGACTACTTGGCCGCGGAGGTTGAATAACGGGCCGCCTGAGTTGCCGGGGTTGATGGCAACGTCGGTTTGGATGAACGGCGTGTAGTTTTCATTCGGCAGGCTGCGGCCTTTAGCGGAGACGATGCCTGAAGTTACGCTGTTGTCAAAGCCGAAAGGTGCGCCGATGGCGGCTACCCATTCGCCCGGTTTCAAATCTTTCGGATTGCCGATTTTGACAACCGGCAAGTCTTCTTGCGGCTCAATTTTTAAGAGGGCAACGTCGGATTGGGCGTCTGAGCCGACCAGTTTGGCCGTGTATTCGCGTTTGTCGTTGAGCAGGACTTTGATATTGCCCATGCCAGCAACCACGTGGGTATTGGTCAGGATATAGCCGTCTTTGCTGATGATGAAGCCGGAGCCGAAATTCAGATCGTCGCTTTCGGTATCTTCTTGCGGCATGTCTGGCATATTGGGAACAAGGCGTTTGAAGAACTCGTAAAACGGATCGTTGTCGGGAAATTGGCTCAGGTCCATGCTGTGGTCGTCATCCGGTGTCGCAGAGCGTTTTGCCGGTGTCGCTTGAATATTGACGACGGCCTGTCCTTCGTTTTGCACCAGTTGGGCGAAGTCGGGCAACAACATACCGACTTTTCCGTCATCGGTATTGGTTTCAATACGTTGAACGAGTTCTTTGTTTTCGTCTTTGTCGAAAAAGGTGCTGACTTTGTCGCAACCTGAAAGAAGGGAAGCTGAGAGGACAGCAAGGGCCAGATATGTGTTTGTTTTAATATGCACGAAAGTTCCTTTTGCCGGTGCCTATCGTATTGTCGGCATGCGTTTGAATCGGCAGGCAGTTTTATTGTTTGAATGCTGTTTAAATGTATAAGGTAGGATTTTTACACTTTAACGGTTTTTTTTCAAGCATTTCATTTTAAATGAAAAAATGATAATTGGGATTTTATTGTTTTAAGGCCGTCTGAAAACTTTTGAATATGACCTGTCGGTCGGTTCGCTTTTTTCAGACGGCCTTTAAATTGTGGTCAGTCGTGTTGATCCAAATGGTAGATCTGTGCCACGGCATCGATTAATTCGCTGTTGTCCGAGCCAGCTTTATTGAGCGTGCGTGTCGGAGAGTGGAGCAGTTTGTTGGTCAACTGAATGGAGAGGCGTTCGAGGACATCCTCGGCGGATACGCCTTTTGCCAGTTGCTTCATGGCATTTTCCAATACTTGGCGGCGTGCACGTTCACCTTCGTCGCGCAAGGCGCGGATAAGCGGAACGCTTT
>NZ_JBQCWY010000154.1:0-5949 GCF_051956955.1 Neisseria sp. P0021.S005
ACGGCCCTTAAGGAAAGAGGGAAGGCCGTCTGAAAGATGTTTGAAGAATGGGCGGATTATCCGCTGTTTTTGTGTTTCGGTCAATTTTGTGTCGGGTTTGCGCTTTGTTTTTTATACGGAAAATGTCTTATATGATGAAAGGTGAAAAGGGGCTGCAATACGTTGGAAATGTAAAAAAGCAGGGTTGGGTGGATTAATTTAACAAAAAACCGTTCAAGCAATGTATTTTCTTGTAAAATATCAAGCTTCATTTTTAAAAAATATTCGGATTAGTTACCGATTTTGACCGACGGAAGGGTTATGGATTTTCGTTTTGACATTATTTATGAATACCGCTGGATGTTTTTTTACGGCGTATTAGCGACGCTGGGAATTACAGTGGTTGCAACGATTGGCGGTTCGATTTTAGGTTTGCTGTTGGCATTGGCTCGTTTGGTTAATCCGGAAAAAGCCGGTGCGCCGATACGTGCATTGGCTTGGGTTTTGCGTAAGATTTCTTTTGTGTATGTTGCATTGTTCCGCGGTACGCCATTGCTTGCTCAAGTTATTATTTGGGCTTTTGTTATTTTCCCATTTTTTGTACATCCTACCGATGGTGCATTAATCAGCGGAGAATCTGCAATTAATTTTCGTCGCTCTTATGGCCCATTGATCGCAGGTGTAATGGCTTTGATTGCCAACTCAGGTGCATATGTTTGTGAGATTTTCCGTGCCGGTATCCAGTCGATTGATAAAGGCCAAATGGAAGCCGCACGTTCTTTGGGTCTGACCTATACCCAGGCGATGCGTTATGTGATTTTACCTCAGGCTCTTCGCCGTATGTTGCCGCCACTTGCAGGTGAATTTATCACACTTTTGAAAGATAGTTCTTTGCTGTCTGTTATTGCAGTTCCTGAACTTATGTCTGTTCAAAAAGCAATCACAGGTCAGTATTCGATATTCCAAGAGCCACTTTATACGGTTGCATTGATTTATCTTGTATTGACGAGTGTATTAGGATGGGTATTCTTACGTTTGGAACGTCGCTATAACGTAAAACTTCATTAATTAGGAAGACAAAAAAGGAAGACTTTTTCAAGTCTTCCTTTTTTTATTTGCCGTCAATGTTTCAGACGGCCTTGAATCAGAATGCTTCGCCGACTTTGACACCGCCTGCGATGTCTTTTGGAGTTGCCAGTTTGGCAGTTGCTTGTTGGGCGGCTTGGAATGCTTCGGTTGCCATGATGTCGGCAGCTTCTTGTACGGTCAATGTGTTAGCCATGTATTGCCAACGTGCTGCCAAGTCAGCGTTTGCCGGTGCGTGGAAACCGTCTCGTAATTCATCTACCAAGTCAGGGCGGTTGCACACCAGTACAATATCGCAGCCTGCTTCAAAAGAAAGGCGGGCGCGTTCTTTAATACCGCCGACACCACATGCACCTTCCATGGTCAGGTCGTCTGAAAAGATAACGCCGTTAAATCCGATTTCTTGGCGCAGGATTTGTTTCAGCCATTTTTCGGAGAAGCCGGCAGGTTGACTGTCGATTTGCGGGTATACGACGTGGGCAGGCATGACTGCGGCCATGCCTGCTTGGCTCAATGCTCGGAATGGGATAAGGTCGGCGGCTTCGAGCCCTTCGCGGCTGCGTTCGTCGCAAGGCAGGACGTGATGGCTGTCGCCTTCGACAAAGCCGTGGCCGGGGAAGTGTTTGCCGCAAGATTTCATGCCGCCTTTGTTCAGGCCTTTTTGCAGGGCAAGGGCAAGCTGGGTCACGATGTTGGCGTCGCGGTGGAAACTGCGGTTGCCGATGACGGCGCATTGCCCCCAGTCTAAATCCAATACAGGCGTAAAGGATAGGTCGATACCGCAGGCGGAGAGTTCGGTTGCCAAAACCCAGCCGACTTGTTCTGCTTGGGCGCAGGCGGCTTCTTTGCCTTCGTTGTCCCAAATTTCGCCCAATACGTTCATGGCCGGCAGGCGGGTGAAGCCGTCAATAAAACGTTGAACCCGTCCGCCTTCGTGGTCAACGGCGATGATGAGTTCAGGTGTACGGACGGCTTTGATTTCTTGAACCAAAGCTTTGAGTTGGGAGACGTTTTCAAAGTTGCGGCGGAACAAAATAACGCCACCGACGGCAGGGTCGAGCAGGCGTTGTTTTTCTTCTTCGGTCAGATGATAGGCAGCGACGTCGGCCATGACTGGGCCGCGTGGAAGATGGGGCGTATTCATTGTTTTGTCCTGAATAATGTATATATGGGTAATTGCAATATTCAGACGGCCTGAGCGTGTCGGAATATCTCAGGCCGTCTGAATATTGGTTTTGAATTAGGCAGTTGCTTTTTTCTTGTCTTTTAAGATGAAAATCAACACAACCATTACGATGCCGGTTACCACAAAACCTAAAGGCGCAGAGCCGGTCATGCCTAAAATCAGGTAGCCGATAGCGGCAGAGGCGGCAACGGTTAGTGCGTAAGGGAATTGCGAGGTAACGTGGTCGATGTGGTTACAGTGTGCGCCGGTAGAAGAGAGGATGGTGGTGTCGGAAATCGGCGAGCAGTGGTCGCCAAATACGGCACCGGCCATGACGGCGGACATGCAAGGGATAATCAGCGAAGGTTCGACTTTGACGGCCATGGCGGCGGCAATCGGCAACATGATGCCGAATGTGCCCCAACTTGTGCCGGTAGCGAAGGCCATCACGCCTGCGAGCAGAAACAAAATCACGGGTAGGAAGCCTGCGTGGATATTGCCTGCCACCAAAGTGGAGAGGTATTCGCCGGTGTGCATCTCGCTGACAACGGTGCTGATGATCCATGCCAAAATCAAGATGGTAATGGCACCGCGCATAGAGATGATGCCCTGCCAAATGGCTTTAGGGTAATCGTTGGTTTTGATGGTGCCGATGGTGCAGAGGATGACGGCCAATACACCGCAAGTACCGCCGAATACGAGGGAAGTGTTCACGTCGGTATTTTCAAACGCGCTGAGCAAAGAGAAGGTTTCAGAAGCTTGTGCGCCAGTGTAAATCATAGCGGAAACAGTGGCGATGATCAGTACTAAAACCGGCACAATCAGCGCGAATACGCGGCCGTTAGGATGGCCTGTTTCAATGGTTTCATCATGAGTTTCGTTCAAAGCGGCGCGTTCCAAACGAGCCATAGAGCCGATGTCGAAGGAGAACCAAGCAACGACAAACACCATAATTAATGCGAAGACGGCGTAGTAATTCATCAGGCTCATGGCCACGAATGCGCCCATTGGTGTGTAGTCTGTGATGTTGTAAGTCACCAAAAGGCCTGCCAAAGTAGCAATAATCGACGCCCCCCAGCTGGATACAGGCATCAAAACGCACATCGGCGCGGCAGTGGAGTCAAGGATATAAGCCAGTTTGGCGCGGGAAACTTTGAATTTGTCGGTTACAGGGCGGGCAATCGCACCGACGGCAAGGCTGTGGAAATAGTCGTCAATAAAGGTAACGAATACCAGACAGGCGGTCAGCAGCTTCGCCCCGCGACGGCCTTTGATGTGCTGTTTTGCCCAATCGGCAAATGCTTGGTTGCTGCCGGAATGCGTCAGCAGGGAAGTGAAAATCCCCAAAAGCACCAAGAAGAGTAGGATTTTGGGTTTGCCCAAGGACCAATCGCCGTCCGCCCAAGTCAGGCTGACTGCCATGTCTTTTAAGTGAACCAAGGCATCAAGTGGATTACTGCCTACCAGCAAGAATGAGCCTACGATAATGCCGACACCTAAGGACAGCAATACACGGCGCGTTGCAATGGCCAAGGCGAGCGCGATGGCTGCCGGGACGATAGATAAAATAGAATTCGAATAATTAATAAGTTGCATAATTATATTGTGTATAAGCGGTGAAATATTTTCAGAAGGCCTAAATTGGAAGACGGATAACAAAATACCCACTGCCTCTGACATATGGGTATTTTATCATCTAACACATCATCATGCCGTCTGAAAAATCGGACTACTGCAGATTTAGCGCGAGGAACAAAGTATTGCCGTCGCGTTGTACCAAAAGCGGTACGTTTTTGCCTGAGCTTTCCAATGCGCTACGGAAAGTGGATTCGTCATTGACGCTGATTTGGCTGACGGCAATGATTTCGTCGCCGCGTTTGAGGCCGGCACGTTCGGCCGCGCCGCTAACGCGCAGAACGATTAAGCGTTGTTTACCGTCTGCGTTTTCAACCTGCAGGGTAACGCCTGTATTTTCAACGGTGAATCCGTCATGGCCGCTTTCGTGTTGCGGGTGTTCGGCTTCTTTTGCAGAAGTTTCCGTTTGTTCGGCTGCGCTGCCAAGTTTGACTTTGACATCGGTTTGTTTGCCGCTGCGCCAAATGCTCAAAGTTACTTCTTTGCCCGGCATAATCGAGCCGACCATAACTGGCAAATCGCTGGAAGCGCGGACTTCTTCGCCGTTAACTTTGCGTACGATGTCGCCAACCTGCAAGCCTGCTTGTTGTGCCGCGCTGTTTGGCATGATTTTTGCAATCAGTGCGCCACTTGCTTTGTCCAAACCGAAAGATTTGGCCAAATCATAAGAAACTTCTTGAATAACCACGCCTAATTGGCCGCGTTGGACTTTGCCGTTGGCTTTTAATTGATCGGCCACATTCATGGCAACATCAATCGGAATAGCAAACGAAATACCCATGAAACCGCCGCTGCGGCTGTAAATTTGCGAGTTGATGCCGACTACTTGGCCGCGGAGGTTGAATAACGGGCCGCCTGAGTTGCCGGGGTTGATGGCAACGTCGGTTTGGATGAACGGCGTGTAGTTTTCATTTGGCAGGCTGCGGCCTTTGGCGGAGACGATGCCGGAGGTTACACTGTTGTCAAAGCCGAAAGGCGCGCCGATGGCGGCTACCCATTCGCCCGGTTTCAAATCTTTCGGATTGCCGATTTTGACAACCGGCAAGTCTTCTTGTGGCTCGATTTTTAAGAGGGCAACGTCGGATTGGGCGTCTGAGCCGACCAGTTTGGCCGTGTATTCGCGTTTGTCGTTGAGCAGGACTTTGATATTGCCCATGCCGGCAACCACGTGGGTATTGGTCAGGATATAGCCGTCTTTGCTGATGATGAAGCCGGAACCGAAATTCAAAGCGTCGCTTTCGGTATCTTCTTGCGGCATGTCGGGCATATTGGGAACAAGGCGCTTGAAGAACTCGTAAAACGGATCGTTGTCGGGGAATTGGCTCAGATCCATGCTATGGTCGTCATCCGGTGTCGCAGAGCGTTTTGCCGGTGTCGCTTGAATATTGACGACGGCCTGTCCTTCGTTTTGTACCAGTTGGGCGAAGTCGGGCAGCAACATACCGACTTTTCCGTCATCGGTATTGGTTTCTATGCGTTGAACGAGTTCTTTGTTTTCGTCTTTGCCGAAAAAGGTGCTGACTTTGTCGCAACCTGAAAGAAGGGAAGCTGAGAGAACAGCAAGGGCCAGATATGTGTTTGTTTTAATATTCACGAAAGTTCCTTTTGCCGGCGCCTATCGTATTGTCGGCATGCGTTTGAATCGGCAGGCAGTTTTATTGTTTGAATGCTGTTTAAATGTATAAGGTAGGATTTTTACACTTTAATGGTTTTTTTTCAAGCATTTCATTTTAAATGAAAAAATGATAATTGGGATTTTATTGTTTTAAGGCCGTCTGAAAGCTTTGGAATATGACCTGTCCGTCGGTTCGCTTCTTTCAGACGGCCTTTAAATTGTCGTCAGTCGTGTTGATCCAAATGGTAGATCTGCGCTACGGCATCGATTAATTCGCTGTTGTCCGAGCCCGCTTTATTGAGCGTGCGTGTCGGAGAGTGGAGCAGTTTGTTGGTCAACTGGATGGAGAGGCGTTCGAGGACATCCTCGGCGGATACGCCTTTTGCCAGTTGCTTCATGGCATTTTCCAATACTTGGCGGCGTGCACGTTCACCTTCGTCGCGCAAGGCGCGGATAAGCGGAACGCTTT
>NZ_JBQCWY010000155.1:0-5933 GCF_051956955.1 Neisseria sp. P0021.S005
AACCAAAAGGCCGTCTGAAACTTTTAATGTTTCAGACGGCCTTTTATTTTTGATGTTTATGATTGTTTTCTTAATTGCGGATGGTTTTCCAATGTATCAATGATGATTTCAATCATGCGTGGGGCAGTTTGCGCCAAATCGAAGCCTTGACCTGAAGAAAGCCAGCGCCAAATCAAGCCGTCTAATGAAGACTTGATGAAGATGACCGCCATGTCGATATCTAAATTATCCGCCAACGCTTTTTGTTGTACCACATCAGTCAGAACGGCAACGATTTTTTCACGCCATAGCGATTGGTGTTTTTTAGCGATGGCAATGACCGCCTCGTTTTGCTCGGTGTGTTCGCATTTTAAAAACAAAATGCTATGGAATTTATAGTGAAGCTCGTTGTGTTGCAGGCGCTCGAAAAAACGGGTCAGAGTCAGTCGGAAGCTTGACCAAGCCTGTTCGTTATTATTGTTCGAGTCTTCTTTTATGCAGCTTTCGATGTCGTCGCAAATCCGTTGGAACAAGGCGTCAAACAAATCTTCTTTGTTTTTGAAATGCCAATACAGCGCGCCGCGCGTTACGCCTGCGGCTTGGGCGATTTCGTTGAGCGAGGTGCGGGCAATGCCTTTCTGATAAAACGTATCCAATGCGGCAAGCATGAGATATTCTTTGGTTTTTAAGGCTTCGGTTTTGGTTCTTCTCATAGTTGTTTTGTGGGGAATGTAAATTTATGGTTCGGATTATAAAAAATTACTTCTGAACATGCAAGAATGTATGTATAATTTAATTCAATACTTGATAGTGTTTCTCAACACTATATAATCAGCCTGTTTTTCATAAAAGCAGGCAATTTCTGTTTGCGAAATATGAGATTAAAGTAAGCAATTTTTAATCAGTCAAACCCTTATTTATCATAGAGATAGGAAAATTATGGCTCTTTATGCTTCTAAAATGATGCGTGTCGCGGCAATCGCAGTAGCTACTGCGTTGGCACTTTCCGCTTGCGGCAAAGGTGATGAAAAAGCAGCCGGCCAACAGGCGCAAGGCAGTCAGCAACAGCAAAAACAACCTGCGCCTGAAGTCCGCGTGGTTACTGTACATCCGGAAACCGTTGCATTGACAACCGAGTTGCCGGGCCGTCTGGAATCATTGCGTACTGCGGAAGTTCGCGCCCAAGTCGGCGGTATTTTGCAAAAACGCCTGTTTCAAGAGGGCAGCTATGTGCAAGCCGGTCAGCCTTTATATCAAATCGACAGCTCATCTTATGAAGCAAACTTAGAAAGCGCACACGCCCAGTTGGCGAGTGCGCAAGCTACTTTGGCTAAAGCGAATGCCGACTTAGCCCGCTACAAACCGCTGGTTGCCGCCGATGCCATCAGCCAACAAGAATATGATGCGGCCGTAACCGCCAAGCGCTCAGCCGAAGCAGGCGTCAAATCCGCTCAAGCAGCCATCAAATCTGCCGGTATCAGCCTGAACCGCTCCCGCATTACTGCGCCGATTTCCGGCTTTATCGGTCAATCTAAAGTTTCTGAAGGTACGCTGTTGAATGCCGGCGATACCACTGTTTTGGCCACCATCCAACAAACCAACCCGATGTATGTCAACGTTACCCAATCTGCCAGTGAGGTTATGAAACTGCGTCAACAGGTTGCAGAAGGCAAATTGTTGGCGGCAAACGGCGCGATTGAAGTGGGCATCAAATTTGACGATGGTGCGGTTTATCCTGAAAAAGGCCGTCTGCTGTTTGCAGATCCGACTGTTAACGAAACGACCGGCCAAATTACATTGCGCGCCGCTATTCCTAATGACAAAAATATCTTGATGCCGGGCTTGTATGTGCGCGTGTTGATGGAACAAGTGGCAGTGGATAATGCATTTGTAGTGCCGCAACAAGCAGTTACCCGCGGTTCGCAAGATACGGTGATGGTGGTGAATGACAAGAGCGAAATGGAAGCGCGTGTCGTGACCATTGCCCAACAGCAAGGTAGCAATTGGGTGATTACAGACGGCCTGAAAGACGGCGACAAAGTGATTGTTGAAGGCATCAGCATTGCCGCTATGTCGGGTGCTAAACAGGTAACGCCGAAAGAATGGACGCCGCCTGCAAGTGCTGCGGCAGCAGCACCGGCAGTTTCAGATGGCCAGGCTGCATCCGAGGCCAAGCCTGAAGCTAAAGCTGCATCTGAAGCTAAATAAGGAACGCGTGAATGTCTAAGTTTTTTATTGACCGCCCCATTTTTGCATGGGTTATTGCGATTTTTATCATCGCAGCGGGTATTTTCGGCATTCAAAAACTGCCGATTTCCCAATATCCGTCCGTTGCTGCACCGACCATTACTTTGCGCGCTACTTATCCGGGCGCTTCTGCTCAGGTAATGGAAGACAGCGTACTGGCCGTTATCGAACGTAATATGTACGGTGTGGAAGGTTTGGACTATATGACGACTTCTGCCAATTCCAGCGGCAGCGGCAGCGTCAGTCTGACGTTTACACCGGAAACCAATGAAGATTTGGCGCAGGTAGACGTGCAGAACAAATTGTCGGAAGTGTTGTCCACATTGCCCTCTACCGTACAGCAATATGGTGTAACCGTATCTAAAGCGCGTTCCAACTTCTTGCAAGTGGTCATGCTTTCTTCTGAAAAGCAATCCATTGAGGAAATGAACGATTACGCCCAGCGCAATATCATTCCTGAACTGCAGCGTATCGACGGGGTAGGGCAGGTACAATTGTTTGGTGCGCAACGCGCCATGCGTATTTGGGTTGACCCGAAAAAACTGCAAAACTACAACCTGTCTTTTGCTACGGTAACCAATGCGCTTGCGACACAAAATATCCAAATTTCTGCAGGCTCTATCGGTTCTTTGCCGGCGGCTGCAGGTCAGACTATTTCAGCAACTGTGACGGCGCAAGGTCAGCTGAGCACTGCTGAAGAGTTTGGCAACATCATTTTGGTATCCAATACCGATGGTTCTAATGTCTATCTGAAAGACGTTGCCAAAGTCAGCTTGGGTATGCAGGACTATTCTACTTCCACACGTTTGAACGGCGTGAATACCACCGGTATGGCAGTGATGCTGTCCAACAGCGGTAACGCTTTGGCAACGGCGACTGCCGTGAAAGAAAAAATGGCAGTTTTGCAGAAGTATTTTCCAGACGGCATGAGCTGGAAAGTTCCTTACGATACTTCCAAATTTGTGGAAATTTCGATTGAGAAAGTGATCCATACGCTTTTGGAAGCCATCGTATTGGTATTCTTAGTGATGTATCTCTTCCTGCAAAACATCCGCTATACGCTGATTCCGACCATTGTTGTACCGATTTCCCTGTTGGGCGGTTTTGCCTTTATCTCATACATGGGTATGTCGATTAACGTATTGACCATGTTTGCGATGGTATTGGTGATCGGTATTGTGGTCGATGACGCGATTGTGGTCGTTGAAAACGTTGAGCGTATTATGGCGAGTGAAGGTCTGTCGCCTAAGGCTGCAACCAAAAAAGCGATGGGTCGGATTTCCGGCGCGGTGATTGGTATTACTGCCGTGTTGATGTCCGTATTTGTTCCGCTGGCAATGTTTAGCGGTGCAACAGGTAACATTTACAAACAGTTTGCCTTGACCATGGCGGCATCGATTGCATTCTCCGCATTCCTTGCCTTGACGCTGACTCCGGCATTATGTGCCACCATGCTCAAACCGATTCAGAAGGGTCATCACGAAGAGAAAAAAGGTTTCTTCGGTTGGTTTAACAAAAAATTCGACAGCTGGACACACGGCTACGAAGGCTGGGTTGCCAAAGTCTTGCGCAAGACTTTGCGCATGATGGTTGTCTATATTGGTTTGACTGTTGTGGGCGTATTCCTGTTTATGCGTCTGCCGACTTCCTTCTTGCCGACTGAAGACCAAGGTAACTTGATGTTGAGCGTACAGCTGCCTGCCGGCGCGACCAAAGAGCGTACCGATGCAACTTTGGCTCAAATCACTCAGCTGGCAAAATCTATACCTGAGATCGAGAACATTATTACCGTTTCCGGCTTTAGTTTTAGCGGTTCCGGCCAAAACATGGCTTTGGGCTTTGTCATTCTGAAAGACTGGAGCGAACGTACTGCTCCGGGCAGCGATGCGACTTCTATTTCCGGTAAGTTGACCGGTATGATGATGACTACGCTGAAAGACGGTTTCGGTTTGGCGATTGTGCCTCCTGCCATTATGGAATTGGGTACAGGCTCCGGCTTGACGATTTACCTGCAAGACCGTAACAACAGCGGCCATGCTGCATTGTTGGCCAAGCGCAATGAGTTGATTGACAAAATGCGTAAAAGCGGTTTGTTTAACCCAAGTACCGTTCGTGCGAGCGGTTTGGAAGATGCGCCGCAGTTGAAAATCGACATCAACCGTGCCGCAGCAGCCGCACAAGGTATTTCGTTCTCTGATATCCGTACTGCCTTGGCTTCTTCTTTGGGTTCGTCTTATGTCAACGACTTCCCGAATCAAGGCCGTCTGCAACGCGTAATGGTACAAGCTGATGCGAGTGCCCGTATGCAGCCTGCCGATATTCTGAACCTGACTGTGCCGAACAAATCCGGTGTTGCCGTACCGCTTTCTACCATTGCTACTGTTTCTTGGGAAAATGGTATGGAACAAAGCGTCCGCTTCAATGGCTATCCCGCTATGGAGATCTCCGGCTCGCCTATCAGCGGCGTATCTTCCGGCCAAGCAATGGCTGCGGTACAGCAAATGGTTGATGAAATGGGCGGCGGTTACAGTCTGGAGTGGGGCGGTCAGTCTCGTGAAGAGGCCAAAGGCGGCTCGCAAACTGTCGTGTTGTACGCATTGGCCGCTGCCGCTGTATTCTTGGTATTGGCTGCTTTGTACGAAAGCTGGTCTATCCCGTTGGCGGTTATCCTTGTGATTCCGTTGGGCTTGATTGGCGCGGCATTGGGCGTGACCGGTCGTAACATGTTTGAAGCACTGCTGGGCAGTATTCCGGCATACGCCAACGATATCTACTTCCAAGTCGGTTTCGTTACGGTGATGGGTTTGAGTGCGAAAAACGCGATTTTGATTATCGAGTTTGCCAAAGACCTGCAAGCGCAAGGCAAGAGCGCGCTTGAAGCTGCGCTTGCCGCCGCACACTTGCGTTTCCGTCCGATTATCATGACCTCGTTCGCCTTCATCTTGGGCGTGGTACCGCTTTATGTTGCCAGCGGTGCCAGCTCCGCCAGCCAACGTGCGATTGGTACGACCGTGGTCTGGGGTATGTTGATCGGTACGATTCTGTCTGTGTTCCTTGTGCCTTTGTTCTATGTGGTTGTGCGCAAATTCTTTAAAGAAACCGCACACGAGCATGAGATGGCCGCCAAACACGCCGCTGAAGCCGGCATGATTGAAGACGGTAAACACGATTCAGACAAGCACTAAAGCAAAGGCCGTCTGAAAATTTTCAGACGGCCTCAAAATGCTAAAGGATTCTAAAATGAAGAAGATTACATTCAAACCTGTACTGACCGCCGTTGCCGCAGCTGTGGCTTTGTCGGCCTGTACCATGATGCCGAAATATGAGCAGCCTCAAGTTGCCGTTGCCGATACGTTTAAATACGACACTGTTGACGACGGTATCCGCGCCGCTGAATTGGGTTGGCAAGACTACTTTGCCGATCCGCGCCTGCACCGCTTGATCGACATCGCATTGGAACGCAATACCGATTTGCGTACAGCCGCGCTGAATGCGGAAATCTACCGCAAGCAATACATGATTGCGCGTAATAATTTGTTGCCAACCGTCAATGCCAGCGGTACAGGTTCGCGTCAAGGCAGTTTGAGTGGCGGCAGCGTTAGCAGCCAATACAGCGTGGGTTTGGGCGCAGCCTCTTATGAGCTTGACCTCTTCGGCCGTGTCCGCAGCACCAGCGAAGCCGCGTTGCAAGGTTATTTTAATGTGGC
>NZ_JBQCWY010000156.1:0-5927 GCF_051956955.1 Neisseria sp. P0021.S005
TTCATTGATTTATCCTTAAAACGTGATGCACCAAGGCTTGCTTTAGCGACAAACTGCCTTAATGCGCTTCAGAAAGACCAGTCATTATAGTCTTCATGATTTCATGAGTGAAATGTCATTTCAACCCAAATTCGACTGAAAACAAAATGATTAGTTCGTCCGTAAGGTTAACACAAACAGACAATATACCCTTCATTTTTTACTTCAAAACTAAATATTCCTTAACATATAACAAACGAAAGGCCGTCTGAAAACCCAAAAATTCAGTTTTCAGACGGCCTGACAAACAGTCAATGCTATAATCCGACATTCCCATTTCTCTATATTGCCATACCATGCAAAACAACGATTCCGAAACCATGCGCCTCTCCAAACGCATGGCGCAATTGGGCTTATGCTCGCGCCGCGAGGCAGACAGTTACATCGAGCAAGGCTGGGTCAAAGTCAACGGTCAAACCGCCGTACTCGGTCAAAAAGTCACCGAGCGCGACCGCATCGACCTCAACAAACAAGCCCATGAAAAACAAGCAGCGCGCGTAACCATCCTTCTGAATAAACCCGTCGGCTACGTCAGCGCGCAGGCAGAAAAAGGCTATAAATCCGCCGCAGAACTCATTACCGCCGAAAACCATTGGGAAGGCGATGACAGCCGTATCCCTTTCAGCGAAAAACACAAATTCGGCTTAGCCCCTGCCGGCCGCTTAGATATCGACTCCGTCGGATTGTTAGTACTCACTCAGGACGGCCGCATTGCCAAACAACTGATTGGTGAAAACAGCAGCAGCGAAAAAGAATACCTTGTCCGCGTCCGTGGCAAACTGGACGATAAAGGCCTCGCCCTACTCAACCACGGCTTGAGTTTGGACGGAGAAAAATTGCGCCCCGCCAAAGTCGAATGGCAAAACGAAGACCAGTTGCGCTTTATTTTGCGACAAGGCAAAAAACGCCAAATCCGCCGCATGTGCGAACTGGTCGGCCTGCGTGTCGTCGGTTTGAAACGCATCCGCATGGGTAAAGTCAAACTCGGCAGACTGCCGCCGGGCAAATGGCGTTATCTACGCGCTGACGAATCGTTTTAATTGCAGCTAATAAAAAGGCCGTCTGAAAACACATTTCAGACGGCCTCATCTTTTACTGCTTACTCGATATAAGTAAACTTCGCACGTTTGATATTGCAGAGAATTTCGTACGGAATCATACCGGCAACTTCGGAAACTTCATTGATATTAATCACATCGCCCCAAAGCTCGACTTCCGCGCCCAAGCCCTCTTTCGATGCTTCCAGCTCAACCGTAATCATATCCATAGATACCCTGCCGATAATACGGCTGCGTTTGCCATCCACTGCCACAGGGGAATTAGTGGAAGCGCGACGCGGATAACCGTCGGCATAGCCGCAGGCAATCAAACCGACACGGATAGATTTGCTGGTGTAGAACGTTGCGCCGTAGCCAATCGGAGAATGCGGTTGCAACACGCGCTCGCCGAAAACACGGGAAGTCAGGCGCATAACAGGTTTCAAACGCTCATCCACGCCGCCGAAAGGCGAAATACCATACAAGGCCAGACCGGCACGTCCCCAATCGCGCCGCGCTTCAGGCACGTTCAAAATCGCGGCGGAATTCGCCAAGCTCTCTTCGCCTTCCAAACCCTCACACGCCAAATCAAACGCTTCAAGCTGCATTTCGGTCATGCCGTTTTCCGGTTCGTCCGCGCAGGCAAAATGGCTGAATTTCACAATGTTTTCAACCGATTCGGATTGTTTCAATGCAGTATAGGCGGCGGCATAGTTATGCGGAAAGAAACCGGCACGGTGCATACCCGAGTCCATTTTCAGCCATACGGTCGTCGGACGTTGCCACTCATGATGCACAAACGCCTCCAACTGCCATTGGCTACCGATTGCCGGCCACAAATCATAACGGTCAACATCCGCATATTCCGCAGCCTCAAACACGCCTTCCAACAAAACAATCGGATTTTTAATGCCGTTTTGACGCAATTCCACGCCTTCATCTACCGTTGCCACCGCAAAGCCGTCGGCAATATCCGCCAACGCGTGTGCACATCTGACCGCACCATGCCCGTAAGCATCGGCCTTAATCACGGCCAACAATTTATTGCCATGCAACTCTTTGAGAAAACGATAATTTTGACGTAAATTATCCAAACGGATTTGCGCATTGAGCGGACGCATAATGTATTCCTCTTATCGGCATTCCGTTTCAGACGGCCTGCCCTATTACTTTGAAGTAAATATTATAGGTCAAAAACTACACAGGATTCCATGAAATACACAAGAATAATCTATTCATATTTTAGAACTCATGCGCACCTTTAGGCATTTATGCTTCTTCTCAGCCTGTTTTAAGGTTATGATTCAATCCAAATGAAAACGACAGACATCAAGGCCATGAAAGAACTCGACAAAACCGACTTAAAAATCCTCAAGCTCCTACAACAAAATGCACGTATCCCCATGACTGAATTGGCTGAAAAAGTCGGCCTCTCCACTACGCCAGTAACCGAACGCGTCCGCCGCTTGGAACGCGACAACCTCATTACCGGCTATCACGCCCATCTGAATCCTCATGCTTTAGGCCAAAGCCTCTTGGTCTTTGTCGAGCTGAGACTGCGTTCCAAATCCGGCAATATTTTTGAAGACTTCAAACGCGAAGTGCTGAAGATTCCGCAAATTCTGGAATGCCACTTAGTATCCGGCGAATACGACTACCTTATCAAAGTCCGCCTGCCCAATATGTCCGCCTATCGCGATATGCTCGGCAATATCCTGCTGCAACTGCCGGCTGCTTCCGAAAGCCGCAGCTATGTTGTCATGGAAGAAGTCAAAGAAGAAGTAGTATTAGACATCTAATTCTATTCAACAAACAAAGGCCGTCTGAAAGATTACAACATTCAGACGGCCTTTATTTTAAATAGGCAAAAAAAATGCACACATCCGACAGAATGTGTGCCAAGTCTACAAAGGAGAAATAGAGGAGAAACTATTAACTGACTACTCGAACCAGCTAACGAAACGAATTATGCAACAAGATATTCAACCGCGCAAGTATTTTTCTTGTAAAGTTTCTTAATTATTCAATTAACAGATCTTAAATGTAATCATGTTTCAATGTAGATAAAAAAATGCGCATACCGTTTTGATATGCGCCAAGTCTACAAAGGAGAAATAGAGGAGAAAAATCAAGCTGCATCAAGCAACTCAACGGCGCGAATTATCCTAGCCTTCTACCCTCCTGTCAACTGTTTTCCCATCTATTTTCAAGTATTTTGCTAAAAAACAACAAATCCACTATTCCCCTCTTTTTCTTGCTATTTTCGCCCATATATAAAAAGAATTTAGGGCCGTCTGAAACATATATTGCCACTAAAGATAAACGGCTCCATACTCACACATTCATAGTCCATATCAACCCAACCCACAACCATGACCACCCCACTTTCCCTTGCCGTCGTCGGCCATACTAACACAGGCAAAACCTCGCTCTTACGTACGCTTTTGCGCGACAGCACCTTCGGCGAAGTGAAAAACGCGCCCTCCACCACGCGCCATGTCGAAGAAGCCCTTATCAACGACGGCGACGACAGCCTGGTTTATCTCTACGACACACCCGGCCTTGAAGATGCCGGCGGCGTGTTGGACTGGCTGGAAACCCATACATCCGCACGCGATGACGGCATTGAGCGCATCCAGCAATTCCTCAACAGCCATGAATCGCATCACGAGTTTAACCAAGAGGCCAAAGTTCTGCGCCAAGTCATGCAAAGCGATATGGCCATGTACGTCATCGATGCGCGGGAACCCGTCCTCGACAAATACAAAGACGAGCTGACTATTTTGTCTTGGTGCGCCAAGCCCATCATGCCCGTGTTCAACTTCACCCAAAATCAAGACCTGACCGCTTGGACCAATATGCTCGCCCGCAGAAACCTGCATGTTTACGCCGGTTTCGATACCGTTGCCTTCGACTTTGAAGGCGAAATCCGATTGTGGGACAACCTTGCCACCATGTTACCCAAGCGCGACATCCTCGACCGCCTCATCAATATGCGCCGTCGCGAGTGGCAACTGCTGGATACGGAAGCGCGCCGTGAAATTGCCGATTTTCTGCTGGATGCCGCCGCATTTACCCAAGAAATTGCCGAAAACGACGACCCTGCCCCGACTTTGGAAGTCATGCAATCGGAAATCCGCCAACTTGAGCGGCAAATGCAACAACGCCTGTTCACACTTTACCGCTTCTATCACGACGAAGTCGGCAGCGACAGCACATGGATGCCCAAAGCCTTCAAACAAGATCCGTTTGACAGCGAATTGCTCAAACATTACGGCATCCGTACCGGTACCGGCGCAACCGCAGGTGCACTCATCGGCTTAGGCTTGGATATTGCCACGCTTGGCGGCTCACTTGGTTTGGGTACGGCCATCGGCGGCCTGTTGGGCGGCATTTTGCCCAATGCCCAAGACATCACCGACAAAATCAACGGCAGGCAAACCCTGCATACCGATCCGGAAACCCTTACCCTGCTCGCCGCACGCGCACTGGATTTGTTGCACGTCTTGCAAACGCGCGGCCATGCGGCTCAGTCGCATATCGAGCTAAAAGAACGCAAAGCGCCATGGAATGCGGCCAAATTGCCAAGCGAACTCAACAAAGCGCGTAGCAACCGCAAATGGTCTTCGCTCAACACACACCAGCCCGAAGCCAGCCGTAACGAACGCGCAGCCTATGCAGCCACTTTAAGCGAAAAATTAAAAGCTTAGAATTGCCGCATAACAAAAAGGCCGTCTGAAACCTAAATGTTTCAGACGGCCTTTTGATTTTAGAAGGAAAATACTTATTCAGCAGCTTTGGTTTCTCGTTTCAAACCGCCGCCAAGTGCTTTATACAAGTCGGCAAGGTTTTCCAGACGGGTCAGCTGATTGGCTAAAAGAGCAGTATCCGCGCTATAACTGCTGCGCTCGGCATCCAGTAAATCCAATGCGCTGGATACGCCATGTTTGTAGCGCAGGCTGATAAGGCGCAGGCTGTCGTTGTAGGCACGGCTTTGTTTACTCAACGCTTCATAGCTTTTATCCAGCTGTTCGCGCGCAACCAAAGCATTGGAAACGTCTTTAAATGCGGATTGAACAGCGGCTTCATAAGCAACGATTTGTGCCTGTTGGCGCAGTTTGGCTACGTCAAGATTGGCTTTGTTGGTACCCCAGTCAAAGATAGGCAGCGTGATGGACGGTGCAAACGCCCAAACACCCGTGCCGCTCTTAAACAGGCCACTCAACTCGCCGGAAGCTGTACCGACAGAACCGGTCAGGCTGATGCGCGGGAAGAAGGCCGCACGTGCCGCGCCGATATTGGCATTGGCTTGTTTGAGCGAGTATTCGGCCGCGCGGATATCCGGGCGGTTGAGCAACACGTCCGAACTCAAACCGGCAGGCAGTTTGGTGATTTTGAACTGTTTGCTCAAAGACAGGCCGGCAGGCAAATCTTCGGGCAGAGGTTGATTAATCAGCATGGCCAAGGAATTGCGCGCTTGCTCGCGGTTTTTCACCGCGGATGCATAATCGGCTTTGGCCGATTCAATCAGCGCTTCCTGTTGGTGCAAATCAACGGCGGAAATCACGCCGGCCTTATGGCGTAATTGCGAGAGCTTGTAAGTCGCTTCACGGGTTTGTAATACGCGTTGTGCCAATGCCATGGTTTCTTCCGCGTAGCGTTCGTTAAAGTAGGCTTTGGCAACGGTAGAAATCAGGGTCAGATGGGCGGCATCGCGGTTTGCGGCCACATTAAAATAACCTTGCAACGCGGCTTCGCTGGTGCTGCGGACACGGCCGAAGAGGTCAAGCTCATAAGAGGCTGCGCCCAAACCCACGCTGTATTGGCTGCTAACGCTGCCGCCACTCAAAC
>NZ_JBQCWY010000157.1:0-5926 GCF_051956955.1 Neisseria sp. P0021.S005
GTAGAGGCCGCTTTTCTTTATCCAACGGGCATCGCTGTCTTTACTCGGTGTGGTTTGGCTGCTGACTTGTCCTTCTTCATCGACTTCTATGGCCTGACGCTGTTTGCTGCCGGCGGTCTGAATAATGGTGGCGTCAATGACGGTGGCAGATGCTTTCTCTACTTTTAGGTTTTTTTCGGTCAGTTGTCGGTTAATCAGTTTTAGCAGTTCAGACAGGGTGTCGTCTTGCGCCAGCCAGTTGCGGTAGCGGCATAAGGTGCTGTAATCGGGGATGCTCAGTTCGTCAAAACGGCAAAACAGGTTGAAATCGATGCGGGTGATGAGGCTGTGTTTGAGTTCGGGATCGGAGAGGCTGTGCCATTGTCCGAGCAGGACGGCTTTGAACATGGACAACAGGGGATAGGCGGGACGGCCGCGGTGATCTCTAAGGTAACGGGTTCTTTGACGATTCAGGTACTGTTCGATCGGTTGCCAATCAATTACCTGATCCAACTTCAATAGTGGGAAGCGGTCGATGTGTTTGACGATCATGGCTTGGACGGTTTGCTGAAAGAAGGTGGTCATGGAAAATCCCCTAAATGTCTTAGTAGGAATTTAGGGGATTTTGGGGAATTTTGCAAAGGTCTCAGATTATCTGAAAATAAGATTCAAGGTTTTCAGACGACCTTTTAGCGGGTAAATTGCTCTCTAGATTGTTGTTACCGTAAAAGGTCGTCTGAAAATCCTATCCGATCAAAAACAAACCGCCCTTTCGAGCGGTTTGTTTTCAGCTTAAACAGACAGTTATTGTTTTTTGCCGCCGAATACACCGAAGGCATTGTTACTTTTATCTTCTTTGTCATGATAACTGTATCGTCCCGCCATTTCGGCAGCTTTGTCACCGTAGAATCCGCCAGTTACAGAGCCTTGTGCATCTGAAGAAGTCCATTTACCGTTAAAGCTGCTGCCTGTAATATCTGCAGTAAAGGCTCGTTCATTCATGAACCATCTGTCACCACTATTGATTTTACCTGCGATAGTCTTGGTATCGAAGTTGACATCTGCGGTAAACGAACCGGTAGTACGGTAGCCTCCTGTATCACCCACCCAGTTTTCCTTATTATCCAAGTTGCGGGCACGGAAATTCAACACATCGCCGGCATACTTGGCTGTCCCTGACGGTAGAGAGGCACTCATTACCCCCTGAACAAACAAGGAGTAGGCATTATCGGCAAGTTTTGCCGCACCGAAGACAACATTGCTCAAATTGCCTGAAGCAACAAACGATTTGTAGTCCGAACCCAATTCAGTTCGATAGAGCTTGTTGGTAACAGGTGACAAAGCGATTGTCGTACCGTTGATAACGACTTTGGTCAAATCGGCGATATTCGATAAGAAGTATTGCTCGCCTGTTTCACCTTTTTTCAATTCAGCTGCGGCGGCATCATCTTTAGGTTTGGTTACGGGCGCATCAGGTTTGGCAACCGGCGCATCAGGCTGTCCGCCTGCTTGAGCTGCCGCATCTTGGCGTTTTGCACCAAACACACCGCGCGCCACTACGTCTTCATCACGTTGGTTTTTGCCTGCCGCACTATATGTACCGGCAAGTTGGTCTGCCTTCGCGCCAAAGAATCCGCCTTGCATCGTACCTTGCTTGTTGGAGAAGGTGTTGCCGTGCAAATCGCCATTGAAAGACAAATTTTCCGCCATATCGCGCGCATTGGATTTGACGACACCTGCAATCCTATCGCCACCGCTACCACCGCCAACCGTTTGATCGGAATAGCGGTTGATGCCGACATTGATGGTTTTTTGGTCGAAATTGACTCTTGCGGTAACATCGGTTGCTTTGGCGGCAGAATACAGATTGGCCAGCTTGGCTTGCGAACCGGTTTCAAAAATTTCTTGCAGACCTCTTGTATCGATCGGCAGTCCGTTTGGGAAATGCAGGCCGATGCCTTTATAGGTTGCATCCCCTCTTTGGGCTGCAACGGTATCGCTGCCTGATGGCGTGCCTTGGACAAACAACGCCTGTTTCACATCACGCAGATCGCTGACATCGGCAACACCGCCGTAACGAACGTCAGGCAGCAGGTCGCCGCTGTGTACCGCATATTGTGCTGCATCGGCTTTACCGCCGTTCGTACTTCTTTCGCCCAACGTGAACTCACCTGCTTTAACGTCTTTGGTATTAATGGCGACACCATCAAGTACGACGCTGTTTTTATCCGAAGCAGTCGGAGCTTCGGTTTTGGCATATTCCAAATCGCCGGTTTCACGCTTTTTCGCTACCAAGACACCGCCATCCAAAGCCTTGCTCATTACTTTGCCTTCACCGCCAAAACCTTGACCTGAATTGGCCTCATTGGCTTTCTTAGCTTCCTCAGCTTTCTTGGCCTCTTCAGCTTTCTTAGCGTCTTCAGCTTTCTTGGCTTCTTCAGCTTTCTTGGCTTCTTCAGCTTTCTTGGCTTCTTCAGCTTTCTTGGCTTCTTCAGCTTTCTTGGCTTCTTCAGCTTTCTTGGCTTCTTCAGCTTTCTTGGCTTCTTCAGCTTTCTTAGCGTCTTCTGTTTGTTTTGAATCACCTCCTCCGCCCGAGCCGGAATTATTGCCCGGCTGTTGCGGGGTCGGTGCAGACTGTGCAGACGGCGTGCCACCACCGCTTGAACCGCATGCACTCAATGCGATGCTGCAGGCAATCGCCAACATACTTAATTTAAATGATTCCTTCATGGTCAAACTCCTGAATGTGATAATGGTATTTTGGAATGATGGTGATAAAATATTTGATAATTATTTACATCAAACCAATTAAAATATACCGCAAATGCGGATAACCAAACGGTACTAAACTTGCATCAGTATGAAGGTCGTCTGAAAACAGAATTTATGAATCCGCGTATACAGATGTGTTTCAGACGACCTCTACTTATATCGTCAAACCATTAATGACGGTGCGGAACAAAGCCTTCCGGAGCTTCCGCACCTGCAGGCAGGTCAAATGTTTCGCGCAGAACGACTTTGTAGAACGCAAATGCATCTTTTGCACCTTGAATCGCTTCGGCTTCAGCTTCAGGACTTAAACCCAAAGCATTCAGATGCTCGACAAACGCACGCCAATGTTTGCCGCGGCCGTTCGGATGGGGGGCGAGGTGGCGCGCGCCGTGTTCGCCGGTGTAATCCAGTTTTTGCGCGTGTTTAAACAAAAATGCTGCGCCCAAATTGGAACCTTCGGCGCAATACAGCCAACCGATGGCTTTGTTGCCGGTTTCATGTGGCAACGGTTTACCGTATTCGTAAGGTTTGTCGCCCAAATCAGCCAAGTCTTGCGTTACCGCGTCGTAACGCGCCATGTATTCCAGCTCAGGAATGGCTTTGTTCAACTCGGAGTCTTTATAAATATGATCGACCGCTTTGTGGAACACTGATTGCAGTTTCAAAAATTTGATGTAATTCTCTTTGTTGGTAAACGGCTCGACAGACATAACCAAGTTGTCCACGCTATCGTGAATAGTTGTAGTTTGCTCTTTCAGCCGTTTGGCAAAAGTCAGCTCTTGTGTTTCGCTCATGTGAATATCCTTCATACAGTTTCAGACGACCTTCCGGCCGCCTTTATTTAAACAAGGTGGATTGGATAGATTTGAAAACGGACACGGGATGGAAGCCAAGGTTTGTGGGATTGGAAACCCACCAAACCTGGTTGAAAACAAACCATCGGGTTTCGTTATTTTATGAAATATTTTTTAAAAATATATATCATTCCAATTCAAATGGCAAGAGAATGGTTTGCAGCTACTTGCAACTACAAGATAATAACGGACAATTTTCCACCTTCGGCAAACAAGAGAGGCAGGCTTAACGGAAAATGATTCCTTAACCATAAAAAATATTGTTTACAAAGACATGACAACATCTCGGTAGACGCCGTCCTTGCCTCACCTGCGTCAAAACGGCATACTTTCGCCATACCGAGCCGCAGGTCGTCTGAAACCTGCCACACTGTCAAAAAGGAAGAAACAACATGAACCCTATCCGCCCCTTCTTAGACCATACTCCGCAAATTCACGAATCCTGCCTCATCGACGAAACCTCCGTCATCATCGGCGAAGTATCGCTTGCCGAAGACGTATCCGTTTGGCCGTATGCCGTGTTGCACGGCGACGTGAACAGCATCAGCATCGGCGCGCGCAGCAATGTACAGGACGGCAGTGTCTTGCACGTTTCGCACAAAAACGCGGAAAAGCCCGAAGGCTCACCCCTTATCATCGGCGAAGACGTAACCGTCGGACACAAAGTCATGCTGCACGGCTGCCGCATCGGCGATCGTGTGTTGATTGGGATGGGTACGATTATTCTGGACGATACCGTCATCGAAGACGACGTGATGATAGGTGCAGGCAGTTTGGTGCCGCCACGCAAACGTTTGGAAAGCGGCTATCTCTATGTCGGTTCGCCCGTCAAACAAGTCCGCCCGCTGACCGAAAAAGAAAAAGAATTTTTGAAATATTCTTCCGCGCATTATGTGCGGCTGGCAGGCCAACACAAGCAGTCAAAATAATTTTCAGGCGACCTTATATCCCTTAAAAAAGAAAGTTTTATGCACACACTCTACCTAGCCTCCGGCAGCCCGCGCCGCCGCGAAATTTTGGAAAACCTAGGATTCAAAGTTATCCGTATCCCTGCCGACATCGACGAAACGCCGCATTCCGACGAAAAAGCCGCCGATTATGTGCAACGTATGGCGCAGGAAAAAAATGCCGCCGCTGTCGAGCAATGGTTTGCCGCACACGACGCGTCGCCCGAATATCCGATTCTGACTGCCGACACTACGGTCGCCTATCAAAACCACATCCTCGGCAAACCGGAAACCGAAGCCCAAGCAGCCGAAATGCTCGCCCGGCTTTCAGGGCAGACGCATCAGGTGCTGACTGCCGTATGCGTATATTGGCAAGGGAAAATGCACGGCGTTTTGCAAACCAGCGATGTACGTTTCAAAACCTTGTCTGCCGAAGAAATATCCGCCTATATCCGAAGTGGCGAACCGATGGACAAAGCCGGCGCGTATGGCATTCAGGGTTTGGGCGGCGTGTTTGTCGAGCATTTGCAAGGCAGCTTTACAGGCGTGATGGGCCTGCCCGTTTACGAAACGGTCGGCTTGTTGGAACAATTCGGATTGAGTATTCCCCCATTTGCCTGATTTTAAATACCTTCAAACAAACATTATGAAAACATACGTCTTCCCCTTTTTATCCGCAGTATTCCTTCTCGCTGGCTGCACCACTTTTTCAGACGACGGTACACCCGCCATCCGCAAAGGCAACGACAGCATCCTCTCTTTCGGGAAGCTTGGCTCCGCTATAGAAGATGCGCCTGCAGGCGGCTGGGTCATGCTCGGCGATCAATACACCTATGAGACCTTTGCAAAAAAGTCCTTCCCCCGACAGCCGAAATCTAAACAAAGATTTTCGGCTGTTTTTGTTTCAAAGATCCACTGATTCTACTCAAATACCCCCATAATCCCCCTTGGATACCTGATTAATCAGGTATCCGGGCCGCCTTTTAGGCGGCAGCAGGCACACTTAGCCTGTTGGCGGCTTTCAATAGGTTCAAACACATCACCTTCAGATGGCTTTGTGCACTCACTTTGAGCAGCACAAAATAGCTTGACCGCGCATAGCGGAATTTACGGTGCAACGTACCGAAGCTTTGTTCGACCACATAACGGGTCTTCAACAAATATCGGTTACGTTTGGTTTGCACTTCCGACAGCGGACGGTTGCGGTGGGCTTTGCGCATAATGCCGTCCTGCAGCCGATGCTCTTCCAGATGTTGCCGGTTTTCCTTACTGTCGTAGCCTTTGTCGGCATAGACGGTCGTACCTTTGGATAGGCCTTCCAACAAAGGCAACAGGTGTTTGCATTCATGGGCATTGGCAGGGGTAATGTGCAGT
>NZ_JBQCWY010000158.1:0-5893 GCF_051956955.1 Neisseria sp. P0021.S005
AAACAATTGTCTGTCGGACATGACAGACACGGTTTGCTTGAAAATAGCGGCACACTTAGTAGAAAGCCTGCCGTAATGGCGGGTAGATTTGGGTTGTTTGCGACAAATTCAAGGGAAAAAGTAAAAAATTCTATGCAGTCTTTCCAAATATTTTCATACGCAAAAATGCCCGATCACTTATTTTTCAGACGGCCTGACATACAAACTGCAAAATTCGTTTAAAAACAACACAATTTCTTTACAAATGCAGCACAACTCTTTACAACTATTCCTTTTTAATGCATTATTATAAATGATGATTATTCTTAATTGCATATTTTAAAGATAATTCCTCTTTGATTTGGATTTGCTTTTATTTTTTTATTACTGTCATTTTATTAAGGACATTTTCAATGAATACGCCCCTGTTCCGACTAAGCCTGCTGTCACTGACACTGGCAGCCGGTTTTGCACACGCAGAAAATGAAGCCAAAGACAATGTTGTGCTTGATACCGTTACCGTTAAAGGTGACCGCCAAGGCAGCAAAATCAAAACCAATATCGTCACCCTTCGTCAAAAAGACGAAAGCACATCAACCGATTTGCGCGAATTATTAAAAGAAGAACCTGCCATCGATTTCGGCGGCGGTAACGGCACATCCCAACACATGACCTTGCGCGGCATGGGTCAGAACTCTGTCGACATCAAGGTGGACAACGCCTATTCCGACAGCCAAATACTGTATCACCAAGGCCGTTTCATCATCGACCCTGCGCTGGTCAAAATCGTCTCCGTACAGAAAGGCGCGGGCTCGGCATCTGCCGGTATTGGTGCGACCAACGGCGCGATTATTACTAAAACAGTCGATGCCGAAGACTTGCTAAAAGGTTTGGACAAAAACTGGGGCGTGCGCCTCAGCAGCGGCTATGCCAGCAATGACGGCGTAAACTACGGCGCCAGCGTGTTCGGAAAAGCCGGCAACTTCGACGGCTTATTCTCTTACAACCGCAACGATGAAAAAGATTACGAAGCAGGTAAAGGCTACAAAAGTCCCAACGGCGGCAAAACCGTACCTTACAGCGCACTGGACAAACGCAGCTACCTGGCCAAAATCGGAACAACCTTCGGCGACGGCGACCACCGCATCGTGTTGAGCCACATGAAAGACCAGCACCGGGGCATCCGTACTGTGCGTGAAGAGTTTACAATCTTCGAGTCCAACCCTGCAAAAGACAGGCAGAAACCCTCATACCGTGAAACTACCCAATCCAACACCAACTTGGAGTACACGGGTAAAAACCTGGGCTTTGTCGAAAAACTGAACGCCAACGCCTATGTGTTGGAAAACGAACGCTATTCCGCCGATGACAGCGGCAGCGGTTACGCAGGCAATGTGGCAGGTCCGACCACAACCAAAATCACCACCAAAGGTGCAAATATCAACTTCGACAGCCGCCTTGCCGAAAAAACCCTGTTGAAATACGGTGTCAACTACCGCCATCAGGAAATCAAACCTCATACCTTCCTGAATTCGCAATACACCAGCACCAATGCCGCCCTGCAAAGTCTGGTACGCGGATACAGCCTGACCAACCCGACCAAAACCGATTACGGCGTGTATGTCGAAGCCATCCAAGATATCGGCGATGTTACCCTGACCGGCGGTCTGCGTTACGACCATTTCGATATCAAAACCCATGACGGCAAATCGGTTTCAGACGGCAAAGTCAACCCGAGTCTGGGCGTAATTTACCAACCTGTCGAAAACTTGAGCTTCAGCGTAAGCCACAACTACGCCAGCCGCAGCCCGCGCCTGTATGACGCGCTGCAAACCCACGGCAAACGCGGCATCATCTCGATTGCCGACGGCACTAAAGCTGAACGCGCGCGCAATACCGAAATCGGCTTCAACTACAACGACGGCACGTTTGCCGCAAACGGCAGCTACTTCTGGCAGACCATCAAAGACGCGCTTGCCAATCCGCAAAACCGCCACGACTCTGTCGCCATCCGTGAAGCCGTCAACGCCGGCTACGTCAAAAACCACGGTTACGAATTAGGCGCGTCCTACCGTACAGGCGGCCTGACTGCCAAAGTCGGCGTAAGCCACAGCAAACCGCGTTTTTACGATACGCACAAAGATAAATTGTTAAGCGCGAACCCCGAGTTTGGCGCACAAACCGGCCGCACTTGGACGGCCTCCCTTGCCTACCGCTTCCAAAATCCGAATCTGGAAATCGGCTGGCGCGGACGCTATGTTCAAAAAGCCGTGGGTTCGATATTGGTGGCAGGTCAAAAAGGTCGCGACGGCAAACTGGAAAACGTTGTACGCCAAGGTTTCGGTGTGAACGATGTCTTCGCCAACTGGAAACCACTGGGCAAAGACACGCTCAATGTCAATCTTTCAGTCAACAACGTGTTTAACAAGTTCTACTATCCGCACAGCCAACGCTGGACCAATACCCTACCAGGTACCGGACGTGATGTACGCTTGGGCGTGAACTACCGCTTCTAAGCAATCAGCTTGAAAAAGCCGTCTGAAAACAAAAGTTTTCAGACGGCATCTAGCTTTATAATCCGATACAAGTTATCATTTCGATTTACTTTATTTCCGACTACGGAGAAACTCTATGTTACGTTTGACCGCTTTAGCCGTATGCTGCACCCTCGCTTTGGGTGCGTGTTCACCAAAAGATTCTGCTTCCAATCAGGCACAAACTGCTTCCGCTTCTGCCGCCCAAACCGAAGGCGCAAGCCTGACGGTGAAAACCACGCGCGGTGAGGCAACAGTGCCGCAAAATCCGGAGCGTATCGCCGTTTACGATTTGGGCATGCTCGATACTTTAAACAAACTGGGCGTGAAAACCGGTTTGTCCGTCGACAAAAACCGCCTGCCCTACTTGGACGAATATTTCAAAACCACGAAACCTGCCGGCACGCAGTTTGAGCCTGACTACGAAGCACTCAACGCTTACAAACCGCAGCTCATCATCATCGGCAGCCGTGCAGCCAAAGCGTTTGACAAGTTGAACGAGATCGCACCGACCATCGAGATGACCGCCGAAACCGCCAATCTGAAAGAAAGCTCAAAAGAGCGCATCGACGCACTGGCGCAAATCTTCGGCAAACAAGCCGAAGCGGACAAGCTGAAAGCGGAAATCGATGCTTCGTTTGAAGCGGCGAAAACCGCTGCTCAAGGCAAAGGCAAGGGTTTGGTAATTTTGGTCAACGGCGGCAAGATGTCGGCTTTCGGCCCTTCTTCCCGTTTGGGCGGTTGGTTGCACAAAGACATCGGCGTTCCCGCTGTCGATGAATCAATTAAAGAAGGCAGCCACGGCCAGCCTATCAGCTTTGAATACCTGAAAGAGAAAAACCCTGATTGGCTGTTCGTTTTGGATCGTGGCGCGGCCATCGGTGAAGAAGGTCAGGCTGCGAAAGATGTTTTGGACAATCCTTTGGTTGCCGAAACAACTGCATGGAAAAAAGGCCAAGTCGTGTACCTCGTACCGGAAACCTATCTGGCGGCCGGCGGCGCACAAGAATTGCTGAATGCTTCCAAACAGGTCAGCGATGCGTTTAATGCGGCCAAGTAATTCGGCGCGGGCATAGCCGCCCGCTTCTTTCAGACGGCCTAAAGGGTTTGATGATTCACAGGATCAAGCTGCTTGATCTGAAGTCGTTGGATTTGGGCCGTCTGAAAATACATGGTGCAAATGGACAATTTTTGCCTGTTTGCATCTGTTTTTATGATGGGCAGACCTGCCTTTTTCGCAAAATACCTTAACCCTTCTTTCAGACGGCCTTATTTTTTCCGAACCATTTTATGTTTCACAAACCTTCATTTTTAAATGCGGCCAACGGCGTGGCGCTGCTGATATTGTTTGCCGTCAGCCTGTCGGTCGGCGTGGCCGACTTCAAATGGTCCGCCCTGTTTTCGCTATCCGACAGCCAGCAAGTCATGTTCATCAGCCGCCTGCCGCGCACGTTTGCGATTGTGCTGACGGGTGCGTCGATGGCGGTGGCCGGTATGATTATGCAGATTTTGATGCGCAACCGTTTTGTCGAACCGTCGATGGTGGGCGCAAGCCAAAGCGCGGCTTTGGGTTTGCTGTTGATGACCCTGCTGCTTCCGGCCGCGCCGCTGCTGGCAAAAATGTCGGTTGCCGCCGTTGCCGCGCTGATCGGGATGCTGGTCTTTATGCTGCTGATCCGCCGCCTGCCGCCGACCGCGCAACTGATGGTGCCTTTGGTCGGGATTATTTTCGGCGGTGTGATTGAGGCGGTGGCCACCTTTATCGCGTATGAAAACGAAATGCTGCAAATGCTCGGCGTGTGGCAACAGGGCGATTTTTCCGGCGTGTTGCTCGGGCGGTATGAGCTGTTGTGGGCAACGGGAATTTTGGCTTTGTTTGCCTATTTGATTGCCGACCAGCTGACGATTTTGGGTTTGGGCGAAACAGTAAGCGTAAACTTGGGGCTGAACCGGACGGCGATTCTGTGGTTGGGGTTGATTATTGTGGCGCTGATTACGTCTTTGGTGGTCGTGACGGTCGGCAATATTCCGTTTATCGGCTTGGTTGTGCCGAACATCATTAGCCGTCTGATGGGCGACAAACTGCGCCAAAGCCTGCCTGCGGTGGCCTTGCTGGGCGCGTCTTTGGTGTTGCTGTGCGATATTGTCGGACGCGTGATTGTGTTTCCATTTGAAATTCCGGTCTCTACGGTTTTTGGCGTGATGGGGACGGTTTTGTTTTTGTGGCTTTTATTAAGGAAACCTGCTCATGCCGTCTGAAAAAAATATCAGTTTTATGGCAGGAAGCAGCCGTCCGTTGTGGGTCGCCTTTGCGCTGTTGCTGGTTTCCTGCGTCCTGTTTATGACGCTCAACGTCAAAGGCGATTGGGACTTTGTCTTGCACCTGCGTCTGACCAAGCTTGCCGCACTGCTGATGGTCGCCTATGCGGTCGGCGTGTCCACGCAACTCTTCCAAACGCTGACCAACAATCCGATTCTGACCCCTTCGATTTTGGGTTTCGATTCGCTGTATGTGTTTTTGCAGACCTTGCTGGTGTTTACGCTCGGCGGCGTGGGCTATGCTTCCCTGCCGTTGACGGGAAAATTCGGCTTTGAACTGATCGTCATGATGGGCGGCTCGCTGCTATTGTTCTACACGCTCATCAAACAAGGTGGACGAGATTTGTCGCGTATGATTTTAATCGGCGTGATTTTCGGGATTTTGTTCCGCAGCCTGTCGTCGCTGCTTTCGCGCATGATTGATCCCGAAGAATTTACCGCCGCGCAGGCGAATATGTTTGCCACCTTCAATACCGTCCACTCGGAATTGTTGGGTATCGGCTCAGTCGTGTTGCTCATCAGCGCCGCCGTGATCTGGCGCGAACGCCACCGCCTCGATGTTTACCTGCTCGGCCGCAATCAGGCCATCAATTTGGGCATCAACTACACGCGCAACACCTTATGGCTGCTGTTGTGGATCGCCGCATTGGTTGCGACTGCGACCGCCGTTGTCGGCCCGGTGAGCTTTTTCGGCCTGCTGGTTGCTGCGCTGGCCAACCACTTTTCCCCGTCGGTCAAACATTCCGTCCGTCTGCCCATGACTTTTTGTGTCGGCGGCATCCTGTTGGTCGGTGGGCAAACCATCTTCGAACACTTCCTCGGCATGCAGGCCGTATTGAGCGTGGTCGTCGAATTTGCAGGCGGATTGGTATTTTTATATTTGGTGTTGAAAAAGAAATAAATTAAACGTGCCCAAACGCTCGCAAAAATAAACTCAGGCCGTCTGAAACCTTCAGACGGCCTAAGCAAACCCATAAAGGACAACCCTCATGACACAAGAACGCCTCCCTTCATTCTTCGATGACGCCCCGACCATTACCGTCCAAGACGCATTGGCCGAC
>NZ_JBQCWY010000159.1:0-5890 GCF_051956955.1 Neisseria sp. P0021.S005
TATTCCCCAAACCTGACACCGTCCCGCCCGTTATCCACTACACCACACGCGCCAAACCGTGGTTGTGCGATTACGGCAAGATTCCTTTTGAAGAAATCTATTGGCAATACTATTGCGCCGACTGGCCGGAAGCGTAGTCCCAGAAAGGGAATACCCTTCCCTTGCCTCAATTGACCTTAAAACAACCCATCATCAAAAACAAAAGGCCGTCTGAAATCGTTTCAGACGGCCTTTAAGCCATAAAAAAACAGGCAGAACATTCTGCCTGTTTTTTTGTTCAAAACTAACCATAGAGTGAGCATACCACCTTCAATCAGCGTTATCGTTATCCGATTAGATACCGCGCAACAATTCATTCACGCTGGTTTTCGCACGGGTTTGCACGTCCACGCGTTTGACGATAACTGCGCAGTAGAGGCTGTGGCTGCCGTCTTTGGAAGGCATGCTGCCGGATACGACAACCGAACCAGCCGGTACGCGGCCTTGATAGATTTCGCCGGTAGTACGGTCAAAGATTTTTGTGGATTGACCGATGAATACGCCCATAGAAATCACGCTGCCTTCTTCGACAATCACGCCCTCAACGATTTCAGAACGCGCACCAATAAAGCAGTTGTCTTCAATAATGGTAGGGCTGGCTTGCAGAGGCTCGAGGACTCCGCCGATACCGACACCGCCGCTCAAGTGCACGTTTTTACCGATTTGCGCGCAAGAACCGACAGTCGCCCAAGTATCGACCATCGCACCTTCGTCAACGTATGCGCCGATATTGACATAAGAAGGCATCAACACGACATTTTTCGCCACAAAGCTGCCACGGCGGGCAACCGCACCCGGAACTGCGCGGAAGCCTGCGCTGCGGAATTCGTCTTCAGACCAATCGGCAAATTTAGTCGGCACTTTGTCGAAGTATTTGTTCACACCGTCGTTGAGGATTTCATTGTCCTGAATGCGGAAAGACAGCAATACGGCTTTTTTCGCCCATTCGTTGACTTTCCATTCGCCCACACCCAAACGCTCGGCAACGCGCAGTTTGCCGGAGTCGAGTTGGCGGATGGTTTCCAAAACCGCTTCACGCACTTCGGGGGTAACGGTATGCGGATTGATTTCGGCACGGTTTTCAAAAGCCGTTTCAATGATGTTTTGCAAAGACATGTTGATTCCTTCAAGAGATCAGGGCCGTCTGAAACCTATTCAGGCCGCCCTATTACAAATATTTAACTCGTTATTTTGCCATGTAAAAGCGATTTCGTCAGCTATTAACATGATTAGCGCCGAGCGTTACACGGCCGGATTTTGGTTAAGCCAAGATTTTCAGACGGCCTGTTCAAGAGAGTTGAATCGTATTTATTTTCCAACCGGTTTCCCAATCACAATATGCAGACTGTCGATTCTGCCGACACACCGTGCCGATAAATCAATCTTCGCCGCCAATCTTTTGCAGAAGATTTTCAGCCACCACGCCGCATTCGATATTCCGCTTTAACGGTTTCGCGTTCAAATCTTTCAAGGCCGTCTGAAAGTCGGCGAAATCCATCAACTGCGAACCGAAACGGCGCATATGTTCCGTATCCTGCTGACAGTCTATCAGCGCAACGCCCAAATCCTCCAAAAACGGTACGGCGCAGGCAAACGCAATCTTTGACGCATCGGGACGCAAAGCAAACATCGATTCGCCATAAAACACGCAGCCGATTTGCACGCCGTAAAACCCGCCTGCCAACTGCATTTCGCCTTGCTCATCCGGCAGCCAGCATTCAAACGAATGCGCATGCCCCTGATGGTGTAGCTTCAAATAGGCCGTCTGAAACGCAGGTTCTATCCACGTTCCGTCCTGTTCTGGACGCGGCACATTGGCGCAATGGGCAATCACTTTTTCAAAACAGCGGTTGACCGTTACCCGATACGGCTTGTGACGCAAAGTTTTGGCGAGCGAACGGCCTATATGCAGGCTTTCCGGCACAATCACAGCTCGCGGCGCAACCGCATACCAGAAAAACCAACCGTCGCGGCTAAACCACGGAAAAATCCCCTGCCCATACGCCGACAACAGCCGCCCCGTATCCAAATCGCCGCTGACGCCGACCAAGCCGTCGCATTCGGCCAAAGCGTAAGACGGGTCGGGGAAACGATAATCCCGTGGTGCAAGAAAAGGAATCTTCATCGCAAAGCCCATAAAGTTTCAGACGGCCTCAGGCTGAAAATGCCCAAGGCCGTCTGAAAAATCAACATACAAACTGCTTAACGTTTGGTTTTGGTTTGGCATTCGCCGCATACGCCGTACATATACAGCGCGTGATCGACGATGCGGTAGCCGTTTTCTTCGGCAATTTTGTCTTGCAGCGCTTCGATTTCCGGATTGTGGAATTCGGTTACTTCGCCGCATTTCACGCAAACGATGTGGTCGTGGTGATCGCCTTTGTCCAATTCGTAAACCGCTTTGCCGGTTTCAAAGTGGTGGCGTTGCAAAATGCCGGCCTGTTCAAACTGGGTCAACACACGGTAAATCGTAGCCACGCCGATTTCCACGCCCTCTTCCAACAGGATACGGTACACATCTTCCGCACTCAAATGCTCCTCGGCATGAGTCTCGAATAAGTCCAAAATTTTCAAACGTGGACCCGTAACTTTCAAACCGCTGTCTTTCAATTGCGCAATGTTGCTGAATTTTTCCATAATATTCAATATCCCTGTAAGGTAATAACCGTTATAATACGCACTTTCCGCCCGTTTGCCCACTATTGGGCCGTTAAAGGGCGGCAATCTGCCGCCGGTCTTGCAATTGAAAATCGGCGAAAAGAAAAATTAAGAAGATGATTATCGTTTGCTTTTTAAAAATATTCAAGCGATGATAAACATCTTTCCCGAAATGACACAGAAAGGTAAGCCCGTGAATAAAGCCTTATGCCTTGCCATCGCCGCTATTTTAGGTCTGGCCTCATGCAGTGCCGAGCGCGTATCCAACTTTCCATCCTACAAACTTAAAATCATTCAAGGTAACGAGCTCAATCCGCGCGCCGTGGTTTCCCTGCGCCAAGGTATGACCCGCGACCAAGTCCAACTGCTGCTCGGTACGCCACTCCTGCGCGACGCCTTCCATGCCGACCGCTGGGATTACACTTTCAACACCAGCCGCAACGGCATCATCAAAGAACAAAGCAACCTGACCCTGTACTTTGAAAACGATGTCCTCACACGCGCCGAAGGTGATGCCATTCAGAAATCCATCGAAGCGGTTCAAGCCGGACAAAACATCGTTCCGACCACCGAAACCAAGCCGCAATAAGGAAGCCCCATGAGCGCATTGAAAATCGCCATTGCCGGCGTCAACGGCCGCATGGGTCGCGTTTTGGTTGAAGCGGTCAACAACCATCCCGATGCCGTCCTTTCCGGCGCACTCGAGCATTCCGGTTCGGAAGTATTGGGTTTGGATGCAGGCTTCGCCTCCGGCCTCAAAACCGGCGTTACCATTTCAGACGACGCAGATGCCGTACTGGCTCAAAGCGATGTCCTCATCGACTTTACCCGTCCCGAGCCAACCCTGAAACACCTGCAAAAATGCGTGGAAAAAGGCGTCAACATCATCATCGGCACCACCGGCTTCGACGACGCAGGCAAAGCCGCCATCCAAGCCGCAGGCGAAAAAATAGGCGTTGTCTTCGCCGCCAACTTCAGCGTCGGCGTCAACCTGACCTTCCACATCCTCGACACCGTCGCCCGCGTGTTAAACGAAGGCTACGACATCGAAATCATCGAAGGCCACCACCGCCACAAAGTCGATGCCCCAAGCGGCACCGCGTTGCGCATGGGTGAAGTCATTGCCGACGCACTCGGCCGCAACCTCAAAGAATGCGCCGTTTACGGCCGCGAAGGCCACACCGGCCCGCGTGATCCGTCCACCATCGGTTTTGCCACCGTCCGCGCAGGCGATATTGTCGGCGACCACACCGCCCTCTTCGCCACCGACGGCGAGCGCGTGGAAATCACCCACAAGGCCAGCAGCCGCATGACCTTTGCCGCCGGTGCTGTACGCGCCGCAGTTTGGGCAAACGGCAAAAAAGGCCTGTACGATATGCAAGACGTACTGGGTTTGAAAAACCGATAAACCCGCATCATCAGGTTTCATACCTTACAAGGCCGTCTGAAAGCACAACGTCGATTTTCAGACGGCCTTATTAAAAAGAAAGCCCCACCATGTCCTATCAACAAATCACCATCAACGTCAACGATGCCGTCGCCGAACGCCTTGCCGACGCGTTGATGGAACACGGCGCATTGTCCGCCGCCATTGAAGATGCCTACGCCGGCACAGAAAACGAGCAGGCCATTTTCGGCGAGCCGGGCATGCCGACCGAGCAAATCTGGCAACAAAGCAAAGTCATCGCCCTTTTCGGCGAAAGCGACGACGCCGCTTCCATTATCGAATCCGCCGCGCAGGAATGCGGTTTGAACGATTTGAAATACACCGGCGAAATTCTTGAAGATCAAGACTGGGTACGCCTGACCCAAGCGCAATTCGACCCGATTCAAATTTCCGACCGCCTATGGATTACCCCGTCTTGGCACGAAGCGCCCGACGGCAACGCCGTCAACCTGCAACTTGACCCGGGTCTTGCCTTCGGCACAGGCAGCCATCCGACCACCCGCCTCTGCCTCAAATGGCTCGACACACAGCTCAAAGGCGGCGAAAGCGTATTGGACTACGGCTGCGGCTCAGGCATTTTGGCCATTGCCGCCCTCAAACTCGGCGCAGGCTCCGCCATCGGCGTAGATATTGACGAACAAGCCATCCGCGCCAGCAAAGACAATGCCGCGCAAAACAACGTTGACGCGCAGTTCTACCTGCCGGACGGCCTGCCGCAAGGCCAATTTGATGTCGTTGTCGCCAACATTCTGGCCAACCCGCTGCGTATGCTCGGCGAAATGCTTGCCGCGCGTACCAAACAAGGCGGCCGCATTGTCTTGTCCGGCCTTTTGGACGAACAAGTCGAAGAACTCAGCGGCATTTACAGCCAATGGTTTGACATTGAGCCTGCCGAAATCGAAGAAGGCTGGGCGCGATTGAGCGGCGTCAAACGCTAAACCCGTTTTCCGATACAAAGGCCGTCTGAAATTTAATCTTTCAGACGGCCTTTTTGTACTTAAAACGCTGAATATTCCAGCAAAATCAGGTATAATTGCCTATTATTTTGACCTTTCGGAACACATCCGCCGCGCCCGTTTGACATTTCATCGCGCGCACGGAAAAATTCCTTGAAATTCAGCAAGAAAAGACCATGACTGACCAAAAACACGAAGAATACGGCGCCGACAGCATACAAGTGCTGGAAGGCTTGGAAGCGGTACGCAAACGCCCCGGTATGTATATCGGCGACACGCAGGACGGCAGCGGCCTGCACCACATGGTGTTCGAGGTGCTCGACAACGCTATTGATGAAGCGCTCGCCGGACATTGCGACAAAATCACCGTAACCATCCATGCCGACAATTCCGTCAGCGTGGCCGACAACGGCCGCGGCATGCCGACCGGCATCCACCCGAAAGAAGGCCGCTCCGCCGCCGAAGTCATCATGACCGTCTTGCACGCAGGCGGCAAATTCGACAACAACAGCTACAAAATCTCCGGCGGTCTGCACGGCGTGGGCGTATCCGTCGTCAACGCGCTGTCCGACTGGGTAACGCTGACCATCTACCGTGACGGCAAAGAACACTTCGTCCGCTTCGTACGCGGCGAAACCGAAGAGCCGTTGAAGGTCGTCGGCGATTCCGACAAAAAAGGTACAACCGTACGCTTCCTCGCCAGCAGCGAAACCTTCGGCAATGTCGAATACAGCTTCGACACCCTTGCCAAACGTATCCGCGAACTTTCCTTCCTCAATAACGGCGTAGA
>NZ_JBQCWY010000160.1:0-5885 GCF_051956955.1 Neisseria sp. P0021.S005
CAGACCTCAATACCGGCAACTGTACTTACAAAGCCGTACAACGCAGCGCCAACGTCCTGAGCGTAGGCCCGTTGTTGCAAGGTTTGCGTAAACCGGTTAACGACTTGTCCCGCGGCGCATTGATTGAAGACATCGTCTTCACCATCGCCCTGACTGCCGTTCAAGCCAAACAAATGCAAGGCTGATTGACAAGCTGATGCTTTGAAATCAAAGGCCGTCTGAAACCGATGTTTCAGACGGCCTTTCGTATATTTGCGCCAACTATATTATAATTCGCCATTATTTTCTGAAAGACTGCCCCAATGACTGCCTACCAGCAACAACTAGCCGACAAAAAGCAATATCTTCAGCAACTTTTCCAAGGACTGGATTTTCCTGAAATCGAAGTCTTTGAATCTCCGGAACAGCATTACAGAATGCGTGCCGAGTTCCGCATCTGGCATGAAGGCGGCGAAATGTTTTATGCCATGTTTGAGCGCGGGCAAAAGGCAAGTGGGGCAAGCCTGATCCGTTGCGACCAATTTCCTGCCGCGTCCAAATCCATCAATGCCTTGATGCCGAAACTGATTGAAGCCGCGTCCAATCATCCCGAACTGAAAAACCGCTGGTACGCCGTCGAATTTTTATCCACTTTAAGCGGCGAAATGCTGGTGACCATGATTTACCACAAGAAGCTGAACGACGCATGGCAACAAGCCGCGCAAGAGCTGGCGCACAATTTGGGCATTCATATCATCGGCCGCAGCCGCGGACAAAAAATCGTATTGAGCCAAGATTTTGTGACCGAAGCATTGGAAGTCAACGGCAAGACCTTCCGCTATCGTCAAATCGAGGGCAGCTTTACCCAACCCAATGCCCAAGTGTGCCAAAAAATGCTGACTTGGGCGTGTGATGCCGCGCAAAACTTAGGCAAAGACCTGCTTGAGCTGTACTGCGGTAACGGCAATTTCACCCTGCCGCTTTCGCAACATTTCAATCAGGTGCTGGCAACCGAAGTTTCCAAAACTTCCGTCAACGCCGCCCAATGGAATATTGAAGCCAACCAAATTACCAATCTCAAAATCGCTCGTCTGTCTGCGGAAGAATTTACCGAGGCCTACACGCAAAACCGTGAATTCCGCCGCCTGCAAGAACAAGGCGTCGACTTGAAAAACTATGATTTTTCAACCATTTTCGTTGATCCTCCACGCGCTGGTGTTGATGATGAGACGCTCAAATTAGTTGCCCAATTCGACAACGTCCTCTATATTTCCTGCAATCCTGAGACCCTGCGCACCAACCTCGACACGCTCTGTCAAACCCATACCATCGAACGCGCCGCCCTGTTCGACCAATTCCCATTTACCCACCATATCGAAAGCGGCGTTTGGTTGAAGAAGAAAAAATAAAACCATACAAAAAGGCCGTCTGAATGTTCAGACGGCCTTTAATTAACGGCATATTAAGTGATTTTCAAATCAATCCGCTTCCAAAACCACTTTCATGGCTTGGTTTTCAGCAGCGTGTTTGAATACATCGTAAGCTTTTTCCAATTCGCTGAATTTGAAATGGTGGGTCATCATCTTGGTGTAATCCACTGAGCTGCTGGAAATGGCTTTCATCAGCATTTCGGTAGTATTGGCGTTAACCAGGCCGGTAGTAATGGCAAGGTTTTTAATCCACAGTTTTTCCAGTTTAAAATCAACGGATTGACCATGTACACCAACCACAGCAATATGGCCGCCAGGTTTCACGATGTCTTGGCACATATTCCAAGTCGCAGGGATACCGACCGCTTCGATGGCGCAATCTACGCCATCTTCGCCGACGATAGCGGCAACTTGCTTGCTCACATCGCCGGAAGCAGGGTTGATGGTATGGGTCGCGCCCAATTCTTTCGCCAGTTTCAAGCGGTTTTCGTCCATATCGCAAACAATGATGGCGGCAGGGCTATACAGTTGCGCAGTCAACAACGCAGACATACCAACAGGGCCTGCGCCTGCGATGAATACGGTATCGCCGGGTTTCACATCGCCATATTGCACGCCGATTTCGTGGGCGGTCGGCAAAGCATCGCTCAACAGCAAGGCAACTTCTTCGTTGACGTTGTCAGGCAGCGGAACCAAGCTGTTGTCGGCATAAGGCGTACGGACGTATTCGGCCTGAGTACCGTCAATCATATAACCCAAGATCCAACCACCGTTGCGGCAGTGTGAATAAAGTTGGATTTTACAGTTGTCGCAAGTACAGCATTTGCTGACACATGAAATAATGACTTTATCACCGACTTTGATGTTTTTTACAGCATCGCCGACTTCTTCTACAATACCGATGCCCTCATGACCGAGGATACGACCGTCGGCAACTTCAGGGTTTTTCCCTTTCCAAATACCCAAGTCAGTACCGCAAATCGTGGTTTTAACAATTTTGACGACTGCATCGGTCGGATCGATAATTTGAGGGCGGGGCTTTTCTTCAAAACGGATGTCGTTTGCGCCGTGATAAACCATTGCTTTCATGTGAATCTCCTTGAGCGGTTAATAAACTTTAACAATACTGCGTAAATCCACGTTAACTATATTTATATACCCCTCCACCAGATAAGTCAATTCTGATTATTATTTATAATATTATGATATAACGTATTGTTTTAAAAATAAATAATTAAAAGGTAAATATTAATGAACATACCCACATCATTCGCACGCCGACTCATTGATTGGCAACGGCAACACGGCCGTCACGACTTGCCTTGGCAGGTCAAAGATCCTTATTCCGTCTGGCTTTCAGAAATCATGCTCCAGCAAACGCAGGTTGCCACCGTATTGGACTACTATCCGCGTTTCTTAGCCAAATTCCCAACTGTGCAATCTCTTGCCGCCGCGCCGCAAGACGAGGTTTTATCTTTATGGGCAGGCTTGGGCTATTACAGCCGCGCACGCAACCTGCACAAAGCCGCGCAACAAGTCGTCGAACAATCCGGCGGTATCTTTCCTTCCGAGCGCAAAGACTTGGAAACGCTCTGCGGCGTAGGCAGAAGTACAGCCGCCGCCATTTCTGCCTTCGCCTTCAACCGCCGCGAAACCATCTTGGACGGAAATGTCAAACGCGTTCTCTGCCGTGTTTTTGCCCAAGACGGCAATCCGCAAGACAAAAAATTTGAAAACTCGCTCTGGTCGCTCGCCGAAAGCCTGCTGCCGTCTGAAAACGCCGATATGCCTGCCTACACGCAAGGCTTGATGGACTTGGGCGCAACAGTATGCAAACGGACAAAACCTTTGTGTCATCAATGCCCTATGGCAGACATCTGCGAAGCAAAAAAACAAAACCGTATTGACGAGCTGCCGCGCAAAAAAATCACCCTTGAAGTACATACCCTGCCGCTTTACTGGCTGATTATTCGTAACCAAGACGGCGCATTATTGCTTGAAAAACGCCCTGCCAAAGGCATTTGGGGCGGTCTGTATTGCGTACCCTGTTTTGAAAAATTAGACGATTTGTATGCTTACGCCGAACGCTTCGGCATTGTTTCAGACGGCCTTGAAGAACAAACCACGTTTACCCACCGCCTGACCCACCGCTTATTGATGATTACCCCTTTTCAGACGCAACAAAGGCCGTCTGAACATCTTTCAGACGGCCTTTGGGTATCATCGGAACATTTGGCAGATTATGGTTTGCCCAAACCTTTAATCAAATATTTGGCAAACGGCTAAACCGCCCTATTCCACAATCTCTTTAAATACAACTTCTTTTCCGCCTCGAATCAATACGGCAAACCCATCGCCAATCTGCCAACGCGAGCTTGGATTGGCGTACTCGACGCCCTGACTGCGCAAGCGGACTTGCACCAGTTTCTCAACCGTATTGCCTTCACGCAGCTCAACCATCATCGGGCTGTGGCTGTTGATATAAATTGCAGTAATCGTCCGACCTTGTGCGGATTGATAACGGACAGAATACGTCTGCGCCTGTGCAATGACCGGTAACGGCGCATCAGGGCGCACGGCCTTATACGAGCCGCATGCAGCGCACAAACTCAGGCACAAGGCGCAGATGATTTTGTTCAACATAGGCATAGATTAGTAATGGTGATGCGGAATCTCGCCATCAAGACGGTAATAAGTGCTGCAATACGGGCATTCAATCTCACTGTTGGACTGAATCGGCAAGAACACGCGCGGATGGCCGTTCCATGTCTCATGATTAGGGCCGGAGCAATGCAGCGGCAAATCCTGCGGCTTGATGACTACAACGTTTTTTTCAGATTGTGTACTCATGGTTTGGTTCCTCACTATGTTTTCTTATCTTCCGATATTGTAAAGCAAAACGGCCGCTAGGTTCAGACTGAAACATTATATAATCACTTTTTTCAGACGGCCTTTGATGATGATGACCACCCTGCTTAGCATTCAAGATTTCGATACTTCCGATTCCGCTTCATTTCTTTATACACTCAGCGCAGCCTATTTGGACCACACCGAACAGGCAGGCGACGAGGAAATGTCCGGTCTCAACGACGAACAGCATACATTGACCGCCCTTTGCTACCTCGACAGCCAGGTTCAAGAAGGCGGCTTCGTACAGCTTATCGCTTCAGGATACGGAGAATACATCTTCGGCAACCCGGTTGCCGACAGCCTGCGCCGCTGGCGCATCAAGCCGATACCGAAAATCTTAGACAAAGCCAAAGCCCTGTACGAAAAACACGGCGAAGCCATTGAAAAAATGGCAGACGAACAAAGGGATTTCGACGAAATCCGCAAAGCTTTTCCCGATTTTGAAGAACTTGACGGCGATTATTATGACGTTGCCGACGAAGACTTGGAAACCGCAGCAGCCTACGTTCAGGCAAATTGGGATAAATTTGCAAAACTGTCAGACTGAAACCTAAAACTTTGCCGGTTTGAATCATCCGTTCAAACCGGCAAAATCATCAATACGTCGAATTAACGTTTGTTCTTCTGATAAATCGGCATTACTTCAGGCAACATTTTGCGGATTGCATTGATACGCGCCTGATTGGTCGGGTGGGTCGACAAAATAGACAATGAGCTGCCGCCCTGTACTTTGTTCATTTTTTCCCACACGCTTACCGCAGCCTCAGGGTTGTAGCCTGCTTCAGCCATCAAACGCACACCGCCGGCATCCGCTTCGCTTTCCTGATGGCGCGAGAACGGTTTGGTTGCCAATAAATCTGCACCCAAGCCAACCAAATCACCATCCACACCGGTTGAGCTGGCCAAAATCGAACCGCCCAAGCCGGTCAACACTTGTCCGCCCAAAGCTTTTTTGCTGTGTTCCAACAGAGCATGGGTCATTTCATGGCCGACAACGGCGGCAATTTCAGCATCCGTCAGCTTCAATTTTTCTACTATGCCGGTGTACACGGCCATTTTACCGCCCGGCATCGCCCATGCGTTCATTTCATCACTACGGATAACGTTCATCTGCCAATTGAAAGGCACGCCGGTTTTGTTAGCGCGCTCAGCATGAGGACGCAGACGTGCAAACACACGTTGAACACGTTGAGCAGTTGGAGAGGAAACATCCAAAGCTTTTTGACCACGCGCTTTTTGAATGACTTGTGAATAACTTTTAGCCGCGTCTTCATTTAAAGTCGCAGTATCGTAGCCAACCATATCCGCTACAGAAGTACAGCCGGTCAACGCCAAAATCACGCCCATGCCGGCCCAATATTTTTTATTCCATTTTTTCAACATGTTTTCTCTCTGTGTTTTTAAGTTAATGTAACGACATTGTACCCAAATTTAATACACTTTACACAAAAGGCCGTCTGAACGGTTTCAGACGGCCTTTAAGCGTAATATTTAAGAACGGCGCTGCAGCATCCAAGACTCAATCTTACGCGCATCGTTCACGCGGGTTGTGGAAGACGGAGAGTT
>NZ_JBQCWY010000161.1:0-5884 GCF_051956955.1 Neisseria sp. P0021.S005
CAGACCTCAATACCGGCAACTGTACTTACAAAGCCGTACAACGCAGCGCCAACGTCCTGAGCGTAGGCCCGTTGTTGCAAGGTTTGCGTAAACCGGTTAACGACTTGTCCCGCGGCGCATTGATTGAGGACATCGTCTTCACCATCGCCCTGACTGCCGTTCAAGCCAAACAAATGCAAGGCTGATTGACAAGCTGATGCTTTGAAATCAAAGGCCGTCTGAAACCGATGTTTCAGACGGCCTTTCGTATCTTTGCGCCAACTATATTATAATTCGCCATTATTTTCTGAAAGACTGCCCCGATGACTGCCTACCAGCAACAACTAGCCGACAAAAAGCAATATCTTCAGCAACTTTTCCAAGGACTGGATTTTCCAGAAATCGAAGTCTTTGAATCTCCGGAACAGCATTACAGGATGCGCGCCGAGTTCCGCATCTGGCATAAAGGCGGCGAAATGTTTTACGCCATGTTTGAACGCGGGCAAAAGGCAAGCGGGGCAAGCCTGATCCGTTGCGACCAATTTCCTGCCGCGTCCGAATCCATCAATGCCTTGATGCCGAAATTGATTGAAGCCGCATCCAATCATCCCGAGCTGAAAAACCGCTGGTACGCCGTCGAATTTTTGTCCACTTTAAGCGGCGAAATGCTGGTTACCATGATTTACCACAAGAAGCTGAACGACGCATGGCAACAAGCCGCGCAAGAGCTGGCGCACAATTTGGGCATCCACATCATCGGCCGCAGCCGCGGACAAAAAATCGTATTAAGCCAAGATTTTGTGACCGAAGCATTGGAAGTCAACGGCAAGACCTTCCGCTATCGTCAAATCGAGGGCAGCTTTACCCAACCCAATGCCCAAGTATGCAAAAAAATGCTGACTTGGGCGTGTGATGCTGCGCAAAACTTAGGCAAAGACATGCTTGAGTTATACTGCGGCAACGGCAATTTCACCCTGCCGCTTTCGCAACATTTCAATCAAGTATTGGCAACCGAAGTTTCCAAAACCTCCGTCAATGCCGCCCAATGGAATATTGAAGCCAACCAAATTACCAATCTCAAAATCGCTCGTCTGTCTGCGGAAGAATTTACCGAGGCCTACACGCAAAACCGTGAATTCCGCCGCCTGCAAGAACAAGGCATCGACTTGAAAAACTATGATTTTTCAACCATTTTCGTTGATCCTCCACGCGCTGGTGTTGATGATGAGACGCTCAAATTGGTTGCCCGATTCGACAACGTCCTCTATATTTCCTGCAATCCTGAGACCCTGCGCACCAACCTCGACACGCTCTGTCAAACTCATACCATCGAACGCGCCGCCCTATTCGACCAATTCCCATTTACCCACCATATCGAAAGCGGCGTTTGGTTGAAGAAAAAATAAAACCATACAAAAAGGCCGTCTGAATGTTCAGACGGCCTTTAATTAACGGCATATTAAGCGATTTTCAAATCAATCCGCTTCCAAAACCACTTTCATGGCTTGGTTTTCAGCAGCGTGTTTGAATACATCGTAAGCTTTTTCCAATTCGCTAAATTTGAAATGGTGGGTCATCATTTTGGTGTAATCCACTGAGCTGCTGGAAATGGCTTTCATCAGCATTTCGGTGGTATTGGCGTTAACCAGGCCGGTAGTAATGGCAAGGTTTTTAATCCACAGTTTTTCCAGTTTGAAATCAACGGATTGGCCATGTACACCAACCACAGCGATATGGCCGCCGGGTTTCACGATGTCTTGGCACATATTCCAAGTCGCAGGGATACCGACCGCTTCGATGGCACAATCTACGCCGTCTTCGCCGACGATAGCGGCAACTTGCTTACTTACATCGCCGGAAGCAGGGTTAATGGTATGGGTCGCACCCAACTCTTTCGCCAGTTTCAAACGGTTTTCGTCCATATCGCAAACGATGATGGCTGCGGGGCTGTACAGTTGGGTGGTCAACAGGGCGGACATGCCGACAGGGCCTGCGCCTGCGATGAATACGGTGTCGCCGGGTTTGACATCGCCGTATTGCACGCCGATTTCGTGGGCAGTCGGCAAGGCATCGCTCAACAGCAGGGCGACTTCTTCATTGACGTTTTCGGGCAGCGGAACAAGGCTGTTGTCGGCATAAGGCGTGCGGACGCATTCGGCTTGTGTACCGTCGATCATGTAGCCCAAAATCCAGCCGCCGTTACGGCAGTGTGAATAGAGTTGGATTTTACAGTTGTCGCAAGTACAGCATTTGCTGACACATGAAATAATGACTTTATCACCGACTTTGATGTTTTTTACAGCATCGCCGACTTCTTCTACAATACCGATACCCTCATGACCGAGAATACGACCGTCGGCAACTTCAGGGTTTTTACCTTTCCAAATACCCAAGTCAGTACCGCAAATCGTGGTTTTAACGATTTTGACGACTGCATCAGTCGGATCGATAATTTGAGGGCGGGGCTTTTCTTCGAAACGGATGTCGTTTGCGCCATGATAAACCATTGCTTTCATGTGAATCTCCTTGAACGGTTAATAAACTTTAACAATACAGCGTAAATCCACGTTAACTATATTTATATACCCCTCTACCAGATAAGTCAATCCTGATTATTATTTCGTATGTTATAGTGTAACGCTATGTTTTAAAAATAAATAATTAAAAAGTAAATATTAATGAACACATCCACATCCTTCGCGCGACGACTCATCGATTGGCAACGGCTGCATGGCCGTCACAACTTGCCTTGGCAGGTCAAAGACCCTTATTTCGTCTGGCTTTCAGAAATCATGCTCCAACAAACACAGGTTGCTACCGTATTGGACTACTATCCGCGTTTCTTAGCCAAATTCCCAACCGTGCAATCGCTTGCCGCTGCGCCGCAAGACGAGGTTTTATCCTTGTGGGCAGGCTTGGGCTATTACAGCCGCGCACGCAACCTGCACAAAGCAGCGCAACAAGTTGTCGGACAATTCGACGGTATCTTTCCGCCCGAACGCAAAGACTTGGAAACGCTCTGCGGCGTAGGCAGAAGTACCGCCGCCGCTATTTCTGCCTTTGCTTTCAACCGACGCGAAACCATCTTGGACGGCAACGTCAAACGCGTTCTCTGCCGTGTCTTTGCCCAAGATGGCAATCCGCAAGATAAAAAATTTGAAAACTCACTTTGGACGCTTGCCGAAAGCCTGCTGCCGTCTGAAAACACCGATATGCCTGCCTATACACAAGGGCTGATGGATTTAGGCGCAACCGTCTGCAAACGAACAAAACCTTTGTGCCATCAATGCCCGATGGCAGACATCTGCGAAGCAAAAAAACAAAACCGCATTGACGAGCTACCCCGTAAAAAAACTGCTCCCGAAGTGCAAACCCTACCGCTTTATTGGCTGATTATCCATAACACTGACGGCGCATTATTGCTTGAAAAACGCCCTGCCAAAGGCATTTGGGGCGGTCTGTATTGCGTACCCTGTTTTGAAAAATTAGACGATTTGTATGCTTACGCAGAACGCTTCGGTATTATTTCAGACGGCCTTGAAGAACAAACCACATTTACCCACCGCCTGACCCACCGCTTATTGATGATTACCCCTTTTCAGACGCAACAAAGGCCGTCTGAACATCTTTCAGACGGCCTTTGGGTATCATTGGAACATTTAGCAGATTATGGTTTGCCCAAGCCTTTAATCAAATATTTGGCTAAAGGCTAAACCGCCCTATTCCACAATCTCTTTAAATACAACTTCTTTTCCGCCGCGAATCAGCACGGCAAACCCGTCGCCAATCTGCCAACGTGAGCTTGGATTGGCGTACTCGACGCCCTGACTCCGCAAGCGGACTTGCACCAGTTTCTCAACCGTATTGCCTTCACGCAACTCAACCATCATCGGGCTGTGGCTGTTGATATAAATTGCAGTAATCGTCCGACCTTGTGCGGATTGATAACGGACAGAATACGTCTGCGCCTGTGCAATGACCGGTAACGGCGCGTCTGGACGCACGGCCTTATACGAGCCACACGAAACGCACAAACTCACGCACAAAGCGCAGATGATTTTGTTCAACATAGATATAGATCAGTAATGATGATGCGGAATCTCGCCATCAAGACGGTAATAAGTGCCGCAATACGGGCATTCAATCTCACTATTAGACTGAATCGGCAAGAACACACGCGGATGGCCGTTCCATGTTTCATGATTAGGGCCGGAGCAATGCAGCGGCAAATCCTGCGGCTTGATGACTACAACGTTTTTTTCAGACTGTGTACTCATGGTTTGGTTCCTCACTATGTTTTCTTATCTTCCGATATTGTAAAGCAAAACGGCCGCTAGGTTCAGACTGAAAACATTATATAATCACTTTTTTCAGACGGCCTTTAATGATTATGACTACCCTGCTCCGCCTTCAAGATTTCGATACTTCCGATTCCGCTTCATTTCTTTATACACTCAGCGCAGCCTATTTGGATCACACCGAACAAGCAGGAGATGAAGACATGTCCGGCCTCAACGACGAACAGCATACATTGACCGCCCTTTGCTATCTCGACAGCCAAATTCAAGAAGGCGGCTTCGTACAGCTTATCGCTTCAGGATACGGAGAATACATCTTCGGCAATCCGGTTGCCGACAGCCTGCGACGCTGGCGCATCAAGCCGATACCGAAAATCTTAGACAAAGCCAAAGCCCTGTACGAAAAACACGGCGAAGCCATTGAAAAAATGGCAGACGAGCAAAGGGATTTCGACGAAATCCGCAAAGCTTTTCCCGATTTTGAAGAGCTTGACGGCGATTATTATGACGTTGCCGACGAAGACTTGGAAACTGCGGCAGCCTACGTTCAGGCAAATTGGGATAAATTTGCCAAACTGTCAGACTGAAACCATAAAACTTTGCCGGTTTGAATCATCTGTTCAAACCGGCAAAATTATAAGTACATCAAATTAACGTTTGTTTTTCTGATAAATCGGCATCACTTCAGGCAACATCTTGCGGATTGCATTGATACGCGCTTGATTGGTCGGATGGGTCGACAAAATAGACAATGAGCTGCCGCCCTGTACTTTGTTCATTTTTTCCCACACGCTTACCGCAGCCTCAGGGTTGTAGCCTGCTTCAGCCATCAAACGTACACCGCCGGCATCCGCTTCGCTTTCCTGATGGCGTGAGAACGGTTTGGTTGCCAACAAATCTGCACCCAAGCCGACCAAATCACCATCCACACCGGTTGAGCTGGCCAAAATCGAACCGCCCAAGCCGGTCAATACTTGTCCGCCCAAAGCTTTTTTACTGTGTTCCAACAAAGCATGGGTCATTTCATGGCCGACAACGGCGGCAATTTCATCATCCGTCAGCTTCAATTTTTCTACTATGCCGGTGTACACGGCCATTTTACCGCCCGGCATTGCCCATGCGTTCATTTCATCACTGCGGATAACGTTCATCTGCCAGTTGAAAGGCACGCCGGTTTTGTTGGCGCGCTCAGCATGAGGACGCAGACGTGCAAACACGCGTTGAACGCGTTGAGCAGTTGGAGATGAAACATCCAAAGCTTTTTGACCACGCGCGTTTTGAATGACTTGTGAGTAACTTTTGGCAGCATCTTCATTCAAAGTCGCAGTATCGTAGCCAACCATATCCGCTACAGAAGTACAGCCGGTCAACGCCAAAATCACACCCATGCCGGCCCAATATTTTTTATTCCATTTTTTCAACATGTTTTCTCTCTGTGTTTTAAAATTAATGTAACGACATTGTACCCAAATTTAATACCCTTTACACAAAAGGCCGTCTGAACGGTTTCAGACGGCCTTTAAGCGTAATATTTAAGAACGGCGCTGCAGCATCCAAGACTCAATCTTACGCGCATCGTTCACGCGGGTTGTGGAAGACGGAGAGTT
>NZ_JBQCWY010000162.1:0-5840 GCF_051956955.1 Neisseria sp. P0021.S005
GTATTGGGCGGAAGGGTGGTTTTGTTCGGCAGCAATGGCGTACCGGTGTGTAGCCGCCCGAGGGTCTTGCGTCGTACCGAGGCCGTAATGGTAGATGCGGCCTAAGGCTGCCGCCGCGTTTTTATGGTGAAATTCGGCAGCTTCCATGTAATTTTTGCGCGCGGCATTGTGGTCGGTGGGACGGCCGATGGCATTGGCTTGTGCTTCCGCCAAACGGTAGATGGTTTCGGTTTGTTGTTGCTGCAGGGCGGCAGTTTTGATTTGTTCGTATTGTTGCGGATGGTACAGCGCGGCGTCGCTGATGAGTTTTTGTGCTGCGGCGACAGAACCCAGCGCGGCGGCATGGTGGTAGTAATCATGCGCGATATGGTTGTCGGCTTTGATGCCGAGGCCGTAGCGGTAGAGGTCGCCCATGATTTTCAGCGCTTCGGGATGGTCTTTCTCGGCAGCGGCTTTGGCATAGCGCGCCGCTTGGAACGGATCGCGTTCGGAAAGTTCGCCGGTCAGGGTGTATTGGGCCAGCTTGGCCTGTGCTTCCGCTTGCTCCTTATCGGCGGCACGACGATACCATTCTAAGGCTTCGGGCTTGCGTTGGGCGGCAAGAAGGTCGGCCAGCAGGGTTTGTGCGGCGATGTGGCGGGCTTGCGCGGCTTGTTCGAGATAATGTTTGGCTTGTGCGTGGTCGGGGCTGATACCCGTGCCGTAGAAGTAGATTTGACCGAGTTGCCAACAGGCGGCAGCCACGCCGAGCGCGGCCGCTTTTTCGTATTGTTCGATGGCTGTCGCAATGTCGCCTTGGCGTTGATGATGGCGTGCCAGATGGTAATACGCAGGCGCGGCATATCGGGCGGCGGCAAGCTCCGCCCAGTAGAGGGATTGTGGATCGTTGCGTTGCGCGTGGTAACGCATGAGGATTAATTGGGCTTCGGGGTGACCTTGCTCACCCAGCCAGGCGTATTCGTTAAGAAGCTGTCCTGTTGGGGTACCGTTGTGTTCGCGTTGTTGCAGCAGGATAAAGAGTGCCTTGGGATGGCGTTGGGCCGCGGCGGCTTCCAGCCATGGAAGTGCCTGCTCCGGATGACCATTTTGCAGCAGATGATTGCCCAATACAAAAGCAGCTTCCGTATAACCCTGCTCTGCGGCCTGTTGCAGCAGGGGCAGGGCTTGGGCGGTATTGGATTGTTCCAAAAGGGCGGCGGCTTGCCGGTAGAGGATATCAGGAGCGGCGGTCATGGTTTGCGGGCGGATATAAAGTGGAAGACGGATGCTGCAGCATATGGGCGGCAATACCGGCTGAGGGCTTTGTAAAAATATTGCTCGCCACAGTTTTGTAAAGTGTATTGCCTTGCTGGCTTATCTTTAGGATGTTTGGCTTGTTATATTGTTTTGCCTGGGAGTACATCCATATTTTGTGTGTTATTAAGGCCTCAGCTTGAGTTGGTATGCTTTTATGACATCTCAGTTATTATACTGTCTTTGTAATTTATTGTTAATGATAAATGCAGGTTTTTGTGTTTTATTTACATGGCAGTAGCTAAGGTATTGATTGCTTCAGGCCGTCTGAAATGTTTTCAGACGGCCTGAGCTTTCTTTCACTAAGTCAGGTTGTCGGTGCGGAAGAGTCGGAGGTTTTTTTGTTGGGGAAAAACACCTGACTATAGAAGTTGCCATTAATTTGGGTCACGTTGAGGTGGTACATACGGTAGGCATGGAACAAGTCGCTGTCAGGTGGTGTCGGATGATTCCAAAATTCTGCCAAGGTATTTTGGTCAGTAATGCCGGGAATATCATAATAGGCACGGCCGAGCACTTTGACAGGCATATTGTGTATCAGTCCGGACAGGCCGCTGGTGCTGTTGATGGTAACCATGCCGAGGCCGTGGCGCAGGAAAACGGGCAGGGGGACATCATGGACGTAAGTGATACGGCCTTTGAGTTTGGGGTGTTTTTTGATAAAGCGTTTGATGTCGCGCGAGTAGTCGATAAAGCCGCGGTCCATCGGATGATGCTTGATGATGATGTTGGTATCGGCAGGCGCGTGCGCGGCGAATGAGCTCAAAACATGGAGCAGGAAGCTGCGGACGCTGGGAAAGTCGCAATGGATACGGACTTGGCTGTCGTTGAATACCTGCAGAGGAACAATAAAAAACTTGCCGTATTTGCCCGCCTCCACGCGTTTGGCGATTTGGATGTCTTCAATATAGTAGTTCAAACGCTTGAGGATGGAGAGCGACCACAGTTTGAGGTAATGGCCGGCATTGGATGCGCGGTGGTGGATGTAGTCGAGGTGGTGGATGTAGTCGGGGTAGTGGATGTAGTCGGGGTAGTGGATGTAGTCGGGGTAGTGGATGTAGTCGGGGTAGTGGATGTAGTCGGGGTAGTGGATGTAGTCGGGGTAGTGGATGTAGTCGGGGTAGTGGATGAGCGTGCCGGCAATCAGCTGCCAAAGCTCAAGCCTGCGGCTGCGGCGTGGAATGGGCAGCAGATCTTGGGTAAGCCCCCAGCCTGCATAGAAAGGCAGGCCATAGCAGCTGACTTTTTTGCCGCGCAACAAGGCTTCAAAACCGGTCAGCGAAGTCATGGTATGTACTTCGTCTGCGTATTGGAGACAGGTCAGGATATCTGCTTGCTCGGCGGTTTGGTCGGCATATCGTGCCGTATCTTCAGGGGAAATATGGCCGATACGGTTATCGCTGACTACATCGGGATGCGGTTTGTAGATGATATAGGCATCGGGATTGCGTTCGCGTACGGTACGAAGCAGATCCAGATTGCGATAGATTCGGGGCGAACCGTAGCGGATAGACGCATCATCTTCAACCTGGCCGGGAACGAGGATCACGGTTTTGTCGGTTGATGGAGCGGTAAAGTCTGAGCTGTCGACGTTGTATTTGCTGATGTGGTTTTCGGTCAACATTTTTTGCAGCTTCAAGGCCGTCTGAAAGTCTTGATCGTCGAAGTTTTGGTTTTGCAGGATGTGTTCAAGACGGGACGGGATTTCGGCATTGAAATAAATGCCCATATCGTCGGTAACGAGCGACAGCGGCGGGACTAAATTAGAACCAAGCCCGACCGAGCGGATAAAGCCGTCTTCCATGCGCAGCAGGGGGATGTGGTGTTGTTCGGCAAAACGGACGATGGCCTCTTTACCGTTGCCCCAGGCAAGGATGCGTGCATCATCGGACAGTTTGACTCCGGCCAGTTTTTGGGTGGAGGAGATAAATTTCAGACGGCAAGAGGGTACGTTAAAGAATGGTTTGGCAACCGCGCGTTTCCACAAAGACATGCCGACACAATACAACTCGCCACGCAATTTGTCGTTTTTACGTTTGACCGTTGCCAGATAGTCGATGATATCAAAGAGGCTACCTGCTTCGCCGGTATTGGGGTTGAGGTAGCGGCTGTATTGCAGATAGGCCGCGGCGAAGAGCTGCAGCAAGTTGCGGGGGCGCGTCGTTGGGTTCGAACAAGGCTATCGATTTTAGGATGGCGGTCGTCGTTCACGCCCCATCCGGCATACCACGGCAGGCCGAAGGTGGTCAGCGGTTTGCCGCACAAAAGCGCCTCAAAACCCATTTGTGAGGTAACGCAATAAACCTTATCGACGTTTTGCAACAAAGAAATCGGATTGATGTCTTCTGCCAAAAGATGGACGCGGTGTTGCTGCGCCAGCCGGGTCAGATAGCCTTGTTTTTTGCCGCACAAAACATCGGGATGGGTTTTGACCCAGATATCGGCTTGCGGGTTTTCATTCAAGGCCGTCTGAAACATCAGTTCAAACGTAGAGGCGTCTGCGCCGCCATACTGGATGGCCATATCGCCGAAGGTTTGGTCGATGATGAGGACGGTTTCGGGCTTGGATGGGGAACGTAAAGGATGATCGTCTGAAAGTTCGGGCGCGTGGTTGTATTTGGATAGATGATGTCGCAGGATGAAATCCATCGCCTGCTGCGCCTGAGCCAAGGTTTCAGACGGCATGGTATCGGAGGCAAGAATCAGTTGTTCCAAACGAGAAGGACGTGTGGTGTCGTAGTAGATGCCGATGTCGTCATAGACGATGGAATAGGGCGGATAACCGGCGACACCCAGTCCGAGCGAGCGTAAAAAGCCGTCTTCCAACGCAATAAAGGGAAGCCGGTGTTCAGCGGCGAAAGTACGCGCTTTGTGTGTCGTCGGGCGCAAACCCCAGCCGACCACAGCCTCTGCTCCTTTTCCATCTTTGCAGATATGAAACTCAGGCAATAGGGTGGAGAGATGGGGGATTTTGCGGATGCCGCGAGAGGGAATGTAGGCGTTTTTCACAATGCGTTTTCGTCGATTATTGTTATTAATGGATTGTAGGCCGTCTGAAAAGAGGAGCATTCTTTCAGACGGCCTGAATTATTTTTTAAAACGTTACGGCTTCGCCCAATACTTTGCCTGCCAAGTCTTTAGGCGACAGGTTCGGCTCGCCTTGCAACGGCCAGTTGATGCCGACGGTCGGATCATTCCAAATCAGCGAGTGTTCGGCTTTGGGGTTGTAATAGTCTGTACATTTATAGACGAACTCGGCTTCATCGCTCAATACATAGAAGCCGTGAGCGAAACCTTCGGGTACCCACAGTTGGCGTTTGTTTTCTGCGGACAGAATTTCGCCTACCCATTTGCCGAAAGTGGGGGAGTCTTTACGCATATCGACGGCCACGTCGAATACTTCGCCGACAACCACGCGTACGAGTTTACCTTGTGTGTTTTCAGTTTGATAGTGCAGGCCGCGCAATACGCCTTTACTGGATTTGGAATGGTTTTCCTGCACGAAGGTGCGGTCGCAGATTTGGGTTTTGAACCACTCGTCGCGGAAGGTTTCCATAAAAAAGCCGCGCGAGTCGCCGAAGACTTGGGGCTCAAGCAGTTTTACGTCAGGAATGGCGGTATCAATGATGTTCATCGTTTTATCTTTCATCTAAAGGCCGTCTGAAAAGTTTCAGACGGCCTCAAACATTATTTTTTTAACAGGCGCAGCAAATATTGGCCGTATTGGTTTTTCGCCATCGGGCGCGCCAGCTCTTCCAGTTTTTCATCAGAAAGCCAACCGTTGCGCCAAGCGATTTCTTCCAGACAGGCGATTTGCAGGTCTTGGATGTTTTGCACGGTTTGGACGAATGAAGCGGCTTCGTGCAGGCTCTCGTGGGTGCCGGTGTCCAACCATGCGAAACCGCGTCCCAAAAGTTGTACCGACAATGAACCGTCTTCCAAATACATTTGGTTGAGGTCGGAGATTTCCAATTCGCCACGGGCGGACGGTTTGATTTGTTTGGCGAATTCGACGACGCGTTGATCGTAGAAGTACAAGCCGGTTACCGCCCAATCGGATTTGGGCTGTTGCGGTTTCTCTTCGATAGACAGGGCGTTGAAGTTTTCGTCAAATTCAACCACGCCGAAACGCTCGGGATCTTTAACCTGATAACCGAATACGGTTGCGCCGTGGGTCTTGGCGGCAGCCTGTTTCAATGTTTGCGTAAACGATTGGCCGTAGAAAATATTGTCGCCCAAAACCAAGCAAACATTGTCGTTGCCAATAAATTCTTCGCCGATGATAAATGCCTGTGCCAAGCCGTCCGGACTGGGTTGAACGGCATAGCTGATGGAAATGCCGAAATCGCTGCCGTCGCCAAGCAGGCGTTTGAAAGAGGCGTTGTCTTCGGGCGTGGTAATGACCAAAATATCGCGGATTCCTGCCAGCATCAATACGGACAGGGGATAGTAAATCATGGGCTTGTCGTACACGGGCAGCAGTTGTTTGGATACGCCGCGCGTGATGGGGTAGAGGCGAGTGCCGCTGCCGCCGGCAAGGATAATGC
>NZ_JBQCWY010000163.1:0-5790 GCF_051956955.1 Neisseria sp. P0021.S005
GCCTCATCGTGTGCAGCTACAACTTCTTTCAAACCCAATCCGCCAAAGCCGTCAGCTTCAACATCTGCTTGTGTAGCTTCACGGACGGTTTTGCTGCCATCTTCATTAGTAGCGACGAAGTTGCTGCCGGCAGCAAAGCCATTAACTGCCTGCTCCAGCTCCATAGTTTTCAACAACAGGGCTGAACTCTCCTTGTCAAAAGTGAATTTCCCAGTATCTTGATCGAATTTGGTGTTTTCACCAAAAACGGTCTGAAATGCCATAGCATTTTGTGCCTTTTCGGGAATTGAACCCAGATCTCTTTCAGCCGCGCCCGCTGCGCTGCTTACCACAGCTGCCGCAATAGCCAAACTCAATGCTTTAACGTTGAATTTTTTCATGTTTTTTACCTTTTTGTGGTGGGTGTAGGGACGTTATTCAAGATTCTCTTTCCCCGTAAACTGAAAAAGGGACACCGCATGGTCTTAACGGTGATAGTCACTTGAAGAAAGTTGCACCCTCCATTGTAAAAAAATGAAATTTAAATGCAAGTATTCTGTATAGATTTTTCACATATCATGAAAATATGTTGTACATATACATCATTCGGATAAGATGCAAGGAGCACAAAAAATAACGCAAATAGAGACCTTTGCAAAATCCCCCCAAAAATCCCCTAAATTCCCACCAAGACATTTAGGGGATTTCTCATGAGCACCTTCTTCAGGCAAACCGCACAAGTCATGATCGCCAAGCACATCGACCGCCTCCCATTGCTAAAGTTAGATCAAGTGATTGATTGGCAACCGATCGAACAGTACCTGAACCGTCAAAGAACCCGTTACCTTAGAGACCACCGCGGCCGCCCCGCCTATCCCCTGTTGTCCATGTTCAAAGCCGTCCTGCTCGGACAATGGCACAGCCTCTCCGATCCCGAACTCGAACACAGTCTCATCACCCGCATCGATTTCAATCTGTTTTGCCGTTTTGACGAACTGAGCATCCCCGATTACAGCACCTTATGCCGCTACCGCAACTGGCTGGCGCAAGACAACACCCTGTCCGAATTATTGGAACTGATTAACCGCCAACTGACCGAAAAAGGCCTAAAAGTAGAGAAAGCATCCGCCGCCGTCATTGACGCCACCATTATTCAGACCGCCGGCAGCAAACAGCGCCAGGCCATAGAAGTCGATGAAGAAGGACAAGTCAGCGGCCAAACCACACCGAGTAAAGACAGCGATGCCCGTTGGATAAAGAAAAACGGCTTATACAGACTTGGGTACAAACAACATACCCGTATCGATGCGGAAGGCTATATCGAGAAACTGCACATTACCCCCGCCAATACCCATGAGTGCAACCACCTGTCGCCTTTGCTGGAAGGTATAGCCGAAGATACGACCGTCTATGCCGACAAAGGCTATGACAGCGCGGAAAACCGGCAACATCTGGAAGCGCATCAGTTGTTAGACGGCATTATGCGCAAAGCACACCGCAACCGTCCGCTGACGGAAGCGCAAACCAAACGCAACCGATATTTGTCGAAGACCCATTATGTGGTCGAACAAAGCTTCGGTACGCTGCACCGTAAATTCCGCTATGCCCAGGCAGCCTATTTTGGTCTGCTCAAAGTGAGTGCGCAAAGCCATCTGAAGGCGATGTGTTTGAACCTGTTGAAAGCGGCTAACAGGCTAAGTGTGCCTGTTGTCGCCTAAAAGGCGGCCGGATGCCTGATTATCAGGTATCCAAGGGGGATTAAGGGGGTATTTGAGTAGAATCAGTGGATATTTGAAATAAAAACAGCCGAAAACCTGTGTTTAGGTTTCGGCCGTCGGGTAAAAGGGAGTTTTTGCAAAGGTCTCGGCCTGTGATTTGTATTTGCTATATAGACGGCATTATTCTTTTGATAAAATATTGCGCAGCCATCGGGCGGCAGGTGCGATTTCTCCGGCAAGCATGCCGGTTTCGATTTGGCTGCTGTGTTTGATGACATCGGCTGCCGCTCCGTGCAGCCATACGCCGGCGCAGGCGGCTTGGAATGTCGGAATGCCTTGCGCCAGCAGGCTGCCGATAATGCCGCTCAAGACATCGCCGCTGCCTGCAGTGGCCAAACCGGCATTGCCGCTGGTGTTGGTATAGACTATGCCGTCTGCCGTGGCCACCAATGTATGATGGCCTTTCAATACGACGGTCGCGCCATATTTACGGCTGATTTCGGTCACGGCTTTTTGCCTGTCGGCCTGAATTGATTGGGTATCGGTGCCGAGTAAGCGTGCGGCTTCGGCCGGATGAGGTGTCAGGACGATATGTTTGTACGATTTGAGGCGTTCGGTTAATTCGGAAGAGCGGGCAAGCAGTGTCAGGGCATCTGCATCGAGCAATAAAGGCTGGCCGTGGTGTGTAGACAGGATTTGGTGCAGCAGCTGCTCTGATAATCCGTCCAAACCAAAGCCGCAGCCGATTACGCGTGCGCTGACATCGTTGCGCTCCATCAGTTGGGTTGCAGTGGCGAGCATAATTTCAGGGCGTTCGGGAATGATGGCAAAAGGCAGCGTGGCTTGGTTGAAGCCCGCCCAAACTTTGCCGCACCCTTGATACATCGCGGCTGTGGCTGCCAAAACGACCGCGCCGCTCATTCCCGTTGCGCCGCCGATAATGGCAAGCGTGCCGTATGTGCCTTTGTGTGATTCTTGGGCGCGGGGGCGGAATACGTCGGGAAATGCTAAGGCCGTCTGAAAAGCTTGAAGCGATTCGGGAAGCGTGTAGATGGGCTGCATGGCGTAACCTTCCAAGATAAGAAATTTAATTTTAAATCAGAAAGTAAAAGGTAATGAAGCAAAAAATAAAAGTTTGGGACGCACCTACGCGCCTGTTCCATTGGCTCTTGGTGTTATTGATGGGTTTTATGTGGTACAGCGCAACCCAAGGTGGCGATATGCTGGTATGGCACTTGCGTGGCGGCTTGTTGATGCTGGCCTTGGTGGTTTTCCGTTTGTGTTGGGGGATTTGGGGCAGCGATACGGCAAAATTCAGCCGATTTGTGCGCCCGTTTTCCGAAATCCGCCGCTATACGCAAGGCCAAATGTCTGAAGACGAATTGGTCGGCCACAATCCTTTGGGCGCGCTGATGGTCATCGCTTTATTGGCTGCCTTGGTTTTTCAGACGGCTACAGGCTTATTTGCCGCCGATGAAAATACGTTTACCAATTCCGGCTTTTTGAATCATTTGGTCAGCGAACACGCCGGTACGCTGGCGCGAAAAATCCATGTCAATTTCTTTAATGTCTTGGCTGTTTTGGCGGGCGTACATATTGCGGCTGTTTTGCTGTATCGCTTTGTGAAAAAACAGGATTTGATTACGCCGATGATTAACGGCTTTAAAACCATCGATGCCAAGCAGCCTAAATTGGCCGGAATGGGGCAACTGTTTGCCGCTTTGTTGGTGGAGATTGCGGTAGTGTGCGCAGTATGGATGTTGCGCGGCTGATGCATTAAGGCTGATACCTAAATACAAACCGACCCCGATAGCTGAAATGGCTGTCGGGGTCGGTTTCTTTTTAGGGTTTAAAAGATGATGTTCAGACGGCCTTAACGCAGCGCAAGATGCTGTGGCCGCGGCCGATGTCGTCTGAAATTTCCGCTACTTTCAATCCGGCTTTTTCAACGCAACGGATCAGGTCTTCAGAGTGGAAGATTTTGCTGTTGCCGTTGGCCATGGCAGTGAAATACAGGCTGGTCATGGTCAGACAGTAGGCGGCGGTCTCGTAGCGTTGTCTGTCCCAGAAAGGCTCCATGATATAGAGGCTGGTGTTTTCGCTCATAGATGCAGCGGCGCGTTGAAGAATGCTGGTAGCTTGTTCCTCGGTGAAACAGTCTAGGAATTGGCTCATCCAGATCGCGTCAAAACCGGTTGGGAACGGAATTTCAGGATCAAGCAGGTTGGCCGGATGGGCGTGGATACGGTCCGCACCGTTTTTGCCTTTGGTCGCTTCGCGCATCAAGCCGATTTGTTGCGGCAGATCCATGATGGTTACTTCGACTTCGGCATTGTGGTTGACGCATTGTTCCGCCCAGCGGCCGGTATTGCCGCCGACATCGAGCAGTTTTTTAACCGGTTTGGCGAACACGGTGTTGAGTGCTTCTGCGAAGGAGTTGTCGGAATAATAATGGTCGAATGCAAACCATTTTTCCTGCGCGATGCTTGGCAATGAAGACAAGCCTTCGTAAATGGTCGGCCAGTCGCCGAATACTTTCAGGCCTTCGGGCTTGCCGGTTTGCAGGGTTTTTTCCAAATCAAACATGCCTTGGTAGCAGATTTCTTGCGTGAAATCCATGTTGACGCGGGCCATTTTGTCTTTGAGGACAAACCAACCGGCCTTGCTGATGAAATAGCGGTTGTCGCGAGTCAAGACAGTGCCGATAGACAGCGAGGCTTCCAGCAGGACTTGTGCCGCGTAGTTGCTGATTTTCGCTTTTTCGGCGATGTCAGCTTGAGTGAGGCCGTCTGGATGGTCGTTCAGCAAATCCAGAATGCCAAATTTCACCATCAGGCGAGAAACTTGGAACACAATCGGTGCAAAAGCGATTTCTTGAGCCAGACGTTGAGCCTCGCCTGCGGACTGGTGTTCGTGGGAATAGCGTTGTTCTAGGGCAGGGAAGAGTTGCATATTGTTGGTTTTCCACTAAAAAGTTAATAGGTATATTCAGACGGCCTCAAACACAATCCGTCCTGATGCACACGGATGCTCTCCGTTGTTGATTTTAAAGCTCAGTTTGTTTTTACCTTCATCAAATTTCAGCTCTACCGACACTTCATCGTGAGGACGGATAAACTGCTGATATTTTAGATTTTCGATGCGGATGACGCGCTGTTTGCCCCATGGCTGGGGCGCGATTAGGTTGCGCACCCATTGCAGCTCGACCACGCCGGGAACCAGCGGGAAGGTGGCAAAATGGCCGCCGAAATAAACCAAATCCAAAGGCACGCGCCCGATAAAAGTTTCGGTATTGGTTTCATCGTCAGATGATGTTTTCGACCAAACGGGAGAAGTTTGGGCAACGGTAAAGGCCGTCTGAAAATCCGACGCGGCTATTTTGGCTTGGGCATTGCGCGGCAGGTTGTCGGTAAAACGCCAGTAACGCGGCAGGGCGATGGTGTCCTGCGTGGCGGCCAAATGGCGTTTGAGCGTATCTGCGACCGCAGCGTGGCCTTTCTCACGCAAGGCGGCGATACCGTCTGCGTTCAATGCCGCCCATATGGCAATGCGTTGGTGTTGCGGATGACGGCCGCAGTGGGCGTCGGCAATCCAAGGGTGTTGTAAAAGTTCGTGTTCGATTTGGGTCAGCGACACGCGTTTGTCCTCAAATTTAATAATGCGGTCTTGGCGACCGAGTAACAGAAAACCGTCATCTTGCGGCTCGATCAAATCGGCGGTTTGGCGGCGTTCGGGCGACCAAGGCGAAGAAGCCCAAAGTGCGCCTTCTTCGTTTTGCCCGATTTCCACGCCTTCGAAAGGCTGCCATTCTTGGCGTTCGCAACGTGAGGCAATCACGCCGGTTTCGGTACTGCCATAAACTTCAAACGGGCGGACGGCAGCCTGTTGCAGCAAATCCGCCGTGGCAGAAGGAAGCGCGCCGCCGGCCGAGACAATGCCTGCAATTTTATGGCCGATACTTTGCCAGTTGCGGTTTTCGCCCAAGCGGTTGAGTACGGCCGGGCTGGCAATCCAAACCACTTTATCGTGTGCGGCCGTGCTGGAAAGCAGGTTTTCCGGATAAACCGCCTGCTGTCGTTCCATAGCTGTCTAT